>CASBQB010000362.1 GCA_949127655.1 Chroococcales cyanobacterium PMM_0086
TGATAACCATATTTGTTATAAGCCTGTGTAGGAGTAAGGTAATTCATTATCTTGTAACTTTAGAATTCTCGTATTTTACCCCATTTGACTACGTTATGTCAAGATTAGATTACTCGACTCTGATTTAGGGCAGTTACTCCCGTGTCGGTATCCGTCTGAATCCAGGCGAGGCTTATCCCGTTTGTTGTGCTGTTAACACTAATATCAGAAAAATCATAGTTACTGCCAATGCCCTGATAAACCGTGTTGGGGGACTGCCATTGATTGTTTGTCCAAAACGAAGATTTCAATTCCGAGCCGTTACCATTCCAAAGGGCTAAAAATCCCTGACTGGTTTCCACTAAACTGAGCAGACTTTGTCCTGGGGATAGATAAGGAAAGGTGTTTAGAGCATTAAACGATACTTGATTATTGGTAATGCTTCCCGTGATATAGGTAGAGCTTACGTTTGTTTGCAGAGCCGTCAGGTCTTGCTGATTAATGGTGAAGGGCGCACCAATCAACAAGTCTGATTTACCGTCGCCATTGATGTCCCCCAGGCTACTCACACTGGTTCCCGTCAGTTGGTTAGTGCCGCTTTGCCCGATGGTATAACCGTTAACTCCCTGGCCAATTTTGCTGACATCCAGACTGGCCACCGTGCCGATGTTGTTAAGACTTCCCCCAAAGATAACGTAGCTTAATCCTGCCTGATTATTAGCGAAGGGATCGGTCACGATCAGGTCGGCTACTCCGTCTCCATTGATGTCACCTGATGAGGCAACCGTTCCGCCTGCTCCCTGAATGCTAAAGCCATTTTTTCCGTTTAATTCAGAAAAGCCCAATTGGTTATCTGTGGTGCTTGAGAGTTGACTGCCCCCAAAGAAAACATAACTATTGCCAAGGATGGGATTACCATTACTGTCCTCCGATTGACCGTAACCGACAATCACATCGTTGATGCCGTCTCCATTAACGTCCCCCGCACTGCTCACCTGTAGGGGCAATAAAGAATTTTCTGTGTCATTTTGGAGAATAAAACCATCACTTGGGCTAACCGTTTTCAGGTCTAGGGTGGCGGGCCAAGCTTCTACGTGCTTTCCAAATAGGATAATGGCGGCCCCCGTTCCTCCTATCAAGAGGTCAGCCAGACCGTCTTTATTAATATCAGGAATTACGGCGATTGAGTTACCGATGTCCAACAAAGGAAGAGCATTGCTCGTCGGAGAAGTCGAGATCGTAGAAGTCAAGTTTGTAATGACCACACTGGAGGAGTTGGCAAAAAAGAGGGTTACTATCCCTTGACCCTGGTTGGCATCAGGAGACCCTACTGCCCCATCTGCCTTACCATCGCCGTTGAGGTCGTAGCCACCACTAACACTGGTTCCGAAGCGATCGCCCTGATTTTGCCCAATTAAACTACGACCGTAGCTAGGATTATTGGTCAGCAGTGCCTCTAGATCACTGGTGGGTTGAGAAGTCGAAAACAAGCTAGTGCCGCCATAGAGAATATAAGCCCCACCTTGATCAGCATTAAGACCCGGTGCGCCAACAATGACATCACTATGGCCATCTCCATTAAAGTCCCCCGCCGTATGGATGCTATAACCCAGTTCACCCAATGCCTGACCCGTTAAAAAGAGACCTTTGTTGCCCAGATTGCTGGGATCGGTAACTTGGCTATAATCTTCTCCAAAAATAAGATAAATACCGCCCTGTTCTTGATTGAGGTCGGGAGCGGTGATCACAAAATCAGCTTTGCCCTGGCCATTCACATCTCCTAGAACGGCTACACCTTGACCAAAACTGGCTAGATATTGATTGTCGAGCGTCCAATAAAAACCCTGACCCGATAAACTAGCCTGATTATTAAAATCACCCAAGTTAACTGTATTGTCATTACTTTTACCGAAAACCACATAGGCATTCCCTGGCGGGGTGGTTGCTAAGGCTTGTACGGTCGGATCACTAATTGAAGTATGTTCCCAATTAATGATGAGGTTGTTATTGGCATCAACCGCAATGCTAGGGGACTGATTGGCTCCCGCACTATTGGCGATGACTGTTACGGTATCTGGATTCCAGGTGATTTGTACATCGGAACCATCACTATTGGGATTTAGGGTTCCCTGGACAAAATAAAGGTAGGAAAAGTTAGTGGAATTATCGTTGACAGGCCCTGCAAAGGTTCCATAAACCGTTGAACCATCGGAGCCAATGGTATAAGCAATATCTTCACTGTTCACCAGGTCAAGGTTTGTGACGACTGAATCATCTTGAACGACAGCTCCTAGTACGACCGCAGTATTGCTATTTTTTATCGAGATACCCAGGGCTTTTTCAACGGTGGTCAGTAGGTTATCTAATTTCTCGGAAACATCCTGTTTTACCGAGTCAATAACGTTCTGAACATCGGTTTGAACAATGGGTTTTAATTCCTCAATATTCTTGCTGATATCAGTGGCGATCGTTGTTTGAATTTGTTGCTTAATTTCATTTAAAGTATCAGGCTTTAAATCGTTTTCAATATCGGTGATTACCTGACCAATAAGCTTTTCCTTGATCTCATCCAGAAGACTACTCAAGTCAGTTTTAATCAAGGTATTGAGTCCACCAATATCAGTGGCAACCATTTGATTAATGGAAACTAAATCTTGCTTAATCTCTTTAAAAATGCCTTTTTTATGATCCTTGATGTCATTAAGGATGGTCGTAATATCCCCTTTAATCTGGGTCTTAATATCGGTGATTTCCTGGGCGACATTTTGGTTAAGTTGCGTCAGGTCAGCCTGGTAACTATTAATCAGATCATCAATATTTTTCTGAATATCATTCTTGATGTCCGTAATATCCCCTTTAAGATCATTCTTAAGCAGCTCAATTAAATCGCTGAGATCACTTTTAATATCACTACGAATCGTCTCAATGATGGTGGCAATGTCTTGCTGAATAGTTTGCTGAATGCTATCGGTCGTGTCTTGCATCTTCTCCTGAAGACCGATAACGGAAGAACCTAAGTCTTTTTTAATCAAAAGATGGGTAACAGAAGGGGGTTCATAGTTAACAGAAGACGGCGAATGACTCGTAGAAACCCTGGCATTCGGATTAGTTGCTCTTAGGGACGAAAAAGAGCCAATATTGCCCTTACTTTCGACAATACTTTCACTCTGACGATAGGAAATATTAAAGAAAAGGATATCAGCCGTGATTTTCCAGGTATAGTCAAATTTGGTTTCGTAGGATAAGGTATTTTCATCCTTTTCTACATTAGTTATCAGGCTTTCCGTTTGGACTCCCTTCGCCTCTATTTCAATAAAATCACCCCCTAGATCTGCTTTAATAAAATAGCCCGTGCCATATCCTAGTTCGATCACAGAGGAAGAAGAGGACTCAAATATACTGCCAATAAAATCAAAAACTTTACTCGGCTGAAATTGCCAAGCGAGGGAAGATAAACTGGATGAATCTGAAAGAGTTCCCGAAGTGCTATAAAGTTCAAAAAAGTAGGTATCGTCTCCCGTTGGAGCGGTAGATTCTCGATCCAGGCTTGTGTTGAACTCAAATTCAATTACTGGCCCCGCTTCAAGCTTGACTAATCCTGAGCGATTTAATTCTTCTAATGCTTCTCCTGTCCCTGGAGCAATATCATTCAAGACCATCGGCAGGGCATCTACTTCAAACTCAAGCTCAGCGTTCAACTCTAACGAACTAGACTGGGGATAGGAAGTGTATTCTTCCCATTTGCCACTTCCCTGGCCATCCAAGGTAATGATGGTAGTAATGTAAGTATCTAAGCTTTCTTCTACTTCTAGACGTAATTGAATCCCCAATGAATTACTAGGGGAAAAGGCGTTAATGCCTGTGGTGGTTTCAGAGTGAGTATTACCCGCTAGTTCGTAGGTAATAGTTATTTTGGCTTTGTCCTTACCAAACAATTCATCTAAAATTTTTTGCACCCCTGGAAACGCTTTTCCATTAACGCCGACATTTATGTCAAACTCACTGGGCAAGGCAATAGATACAGTACTATCTCCCAATAGACCCGATGACAGCTTTAAGTTGCTACTACCTTTGAAGTCATTGGGGTCAATTTTATAAATAAATCCATTGCCTTTAGGGGTAAACTTACGATCAGGTAATTCGGTGGCGATCGCCAATTCACTGAGATCAAGCAATTGGTGAGTGGTTTGACCGAGCTTAGTTTGGGTTAAAAGGACTTTTCCATCACTTAGGTCTTTAACTTTTAACGTAGATTTTGGATTCGTTGAATTGGGGGTCGTTGCGGTACTAGATAAAGTATTTTGTCCACTGCTCGTGTTAACAGAAGTGGGATTTGACCACTGATAACCGCCATAGGCCGAAGCCTGGGCCTGGGAATGGTAAATCGCTTCATTATCGCCACTGCCACTTGTCCAAAAGGCGTGAACATTGCCCGTTGTTTCATCAAGGGCTAGACTCAAATTACTCGCACTGCCCTGAGCGGGATAGCCAATGCCCCCACTCAGAGGAGCGACTCCCAAAAAGGTTGTATTGGTCGAAGAGGAGGCTCCTACTAGACCCGCTTGATTGGTTTGGGAACTTTGGGGAAGATAACCATGATACAGTTGTCCATTTTGGTTCCAAATAGCATGAACAGTCCCCTGGCTATCGGTTATGGTCGTTAACCCCGAAGGATTGCCATTAACATTACTGAGGCTCAGAGTATTGCTAACATCCAAGACCTGATAAGCTGATTCCTTCGTAATGCCGTAAAGAATACCATTTTCATCTACCTGAATATCGGTAAACTGTAGCGTTCCATCACCGATATAGGGAGAAATATTAACAAAATTTTCTGACAGGACAGACCATTGATAGATCGCGTTATCTTTACCAATGCCATATAGTTGACTACTATTGACTACAGCAATTTTTTGCAAGGTAGGAGATGTCGTTGTGCTGCTGGCCCAAGGGTTAAATTGAGAACCATCCCATTCATAGACCAGACCGTTACTTCCTAAAGCCCAGATAAACCCATTCTCTTGACCTGCCGTCACCTGGGTAAAGCTGGTAGGACTGGTGGCGATCGCTTGTTGAGAATAGCTATTCGCTGAATTAGTCAATTGATAAATGTTATTAGTGCCGTCCGTTAGCCAGAGTTCATTCCCATCAATGGCAAAGGAGGTAACGGTACTGGGGGTATTGCCAGTGAAATTCAAAGAGTTGGCGGTATCAAAGGATTGGTTATCAGAATTCCAGGTGTAAACCTCAAAAATCAATCCACTTCTCCCTAAAAAGTAAGCATTTCCCTCATTATCTAGGGTCATCAACACCTGACTAGGAGGATTTCCCAGGTCAGAGGGTAAATTAACCTGTTGGTAACTTTGATTGAAACTATTCCAGAAATAATAAAAACCTTGATTGTCTTGAAGCCAACGGTTTCCCAGTTGATCAACCTGAACTTGCTTAAGGGCATTGTAATTAATCACGTTATCCATTTATGTCACCCATAAAAAAGAAAAAATACTAGAAAAATCTGAGTTCGGGTTAAGGACTCTTTTGTCGTCCTTGAAACGAGAAAATAAGGATTTTAGGGGCATAGTCCCCAAAAACTTACCGTGGTGGAATTAGGGATTCGGCTTATCCCGAACTAGCGTTAAATACTATATAACTAAGTACAAGACAAAAAGCTTGAAAAGTAGATAAGAGTAGGGTTTTATAAGAAATAGAAGCAATCTCAAAAACCCCTGTTGACTATTATAGTGCATTAAAGCAAGCCCTGCAACCACATTTAAAATGGCATGGAGCCAGAATCTCGTTTCTGTCCTTGTACAGTGACAAATTATTTGACGTGATGCCGTAACCTCTCAATAAGCGCTGGAAAACCTCCTCAAGGATGTTTAGGGATGTGCAAGATAAAATCTAAATAACCAATTAGTTCTTTTAAAGTTTCATTATTCTTAGCAATAACTTGACCTTTAAGGTATTCCAAAACATTAGCTATTTGACAGAGCCATAATTGTGAAAATAAAAAGTTAAGATGTTTAGATTTTTCTACTTTATTAAGAGCAATTATTGACATTAAATTTCGTATATTTTTACATAGGTGATACCAATCTAAAATTACGGTAATAGTAATTCCAAAGATAGCAAATAGTCTATTTTTAATGTTTTTTGCACCATCTGTAATGGCAACTATGTTAAGAGGAATAGACTCTTTGCCATAGAAGTTTAATATTTTTGCCTGAACTATATTGGCTAAATTTATAGGATTTCTTCCCTCGATATTTTTAGGAGATATAAGATATTCAAAACCTCCCTGTGGCTTCTGTAAATTAGGAAATGTCTGTAAATATTGCGCTGGTCTTAGTGGTAGTAGTGTCTAGATTTTTAGAAATAATGATAGATTCCTTATGTGAATTACGCTCTATTTTCTGTCCTTTAACTTGAATGGCATCATCTCGCCAAAGGCGAGAAGCAAGCTACAAACAAAAGAATTTCTGTCGATTCAGAATTATCAATGTCTACTATTGGGTTTACTTTAATTTCCTTGGTAGTTGTTGAAGTTAAAGTTGACTCTACACTTTGTTGTATTTGTTGACTATAAGTTTCAGCTTTCTAGAGCAATTATTGACCATATAGTCTGGTCACTTAATAATTTTTCACCCGTTAATCTTTGTACTAACATTTCCAAGTTAGAGTAACTAAGTCGATTACCATAGTAGCCACATAATTCTTGTAATCTTGCACTCACAAACTTGAGTGATAATTGATTAGTTAAATTAAAATAGGTAAGTTCTTTTTTATCAATTTGAGGCATTTTGTAGTCCGAAAGCAAATTTCCCGTGCAATGTTTTAATCCATACCTCACGAGTACCATTACACTTAAGTTTTACTTTTTTTTGATCTTTTTAGTAACCTGACTTTGGGCAAGTTTTCAACAAATCTGCCTCAATCTCAGGTAATAATTGGTGTCTATAAATGTCTCTACAGCCCCTTCAATCTGAAATGTAGACTTTGAGTCCCTATGTCCATTGGCAACGCATTGTTTTTCCTTACGGATGTTTCCGTTTTCATCCCGAATGACCAATTCCATTGTTACTTTCATCTGTACTTATCCTTTGTCTGACAAATTGTTGGTGTTTGGGGTTGTTCAGTTGTTTAAATATCTAGAATTAAATAGATATTTTTGGGCAAAATCTAGTTCCACAAAAAGCTAAAAAGATGTTAAAATAAAATTGATGAAATAAAAATCAGCCAAAAA
>CASBQB010000363.1 GCA_949127655.1 Chroococcales cyanobacterium PMM_0086
ACAGAAAGCGCTCTGACTCAATTTCCCACTTTGATTCATTTTAAAGGGCAACCTGGTCTAGCTTTACAAGTAGTTAAAAAAAGTAATGCCAATACCCTAGAGGTTGTGGAATTAGTTAGTCAGCAAATAACTACACTACAAGCTCAATATCCTAATCTGCAATTTCATCTAGCAGAAACACAAGCTAAATATATTCAAGAAGCAACTAGGGCAACAATAGAAGAATTAATCTTAGCGATCATTTTAGCTGTTGTTGTTATTTTCCTTTTCCTTGGCACTCTCAAGGCTACTCTAATACCTGCTTTAGCTATTCCTACTTCTTTGTTAGGTACTTTTATCATCATGGCTTGGTCGGGCTTTAATTTAGAGACTTTAACTCTTTTAGCACTGGCTATGGTTATTGGTATTGTGGTAGATGATGCTATTGTCGATGTTGAAAATATTGCTCGCTTGATTGACCAAGGAGAGAAACCCAAAGTTGCTGCCCTTCATGGTACTAATGAGATCTCTCTCTCCGTTGTCGCTTCTACCCTGACCATCGTAGCTGTCTTTTTACCTGTTGCTTTGATGGGTGGCAATGTAGGACAGTTTTTTAAACCTTTTGGTCTTACTGTTTCTGCTGCTGTTCTCTTCTCCCTTTTGGTTGCTAGAACCCTTTCACCTGTTTTAGCTGTTTGGTGGTTAAAACCACGCCCACAACTGACTAATACTTTATTACGTACTAACTCCGCTCTAGTGAGACTATATGAGCGAGCTTTATATTGGTCATTGCGTCATCGAGGGCAGGTCATTATTATTGCATTAATCAGTTTTTTAGTAGGTATTGCGTTTATTCCTTTCATTCCTAAAGGGTTTGTACCTAAGTTAGACAGAGGTGAGTTTAATATTGTCTATACTACTCCCCTTCCTAAAATTAACCTTCCTTTAGAGTCTTCTACTAGTAATAGTAATTCAGGAGCTTTTAATTGGATAGATAATCTAGCTAAATCTCCCGAAGCCTTTCTTTTAAGGCGCACTATGTCAGTCGGTAAAAAGTTAGAAGCAGAGGTTATTAATTCTCCTGAAGTTGAATCTATCTTTACAATTGCTGGACTACGAGGAGAACCTAATCAAGGGAAAATACATATTAAAATGAAGGACAATAGGACAGTTAAAACTGCTCAATTTCAAGATTATATTAGAGCAAAATTGCCCAAGTTTAAAGGAGTAAATATCAGTGTAGAGGATATCTCCTTTATTCAAACAGAAGCTGAAAAACCCCTTCAATTAGCTATTAGAGGAGATAATTTAACCAGTTTATTAAAAGTAGCTCAAACTCTAAAAAATCGTGTTGCTAATGAGCCTGGTTTTCTAGATGTTGCTCTTTCTAATGTTACTGATGAGGGGAATAATCCTTTAAAAATTGAACGTTTATCGGGAACACGCGTGATTTATCTCAGTGCTAATTTAGTATCTAATTTAGCTTTAGAAGACGCTGCAATAAAGGTAGAACAGGTAGCTAAGTCTCTTTTACCACCAGAAATAAAGCTGAAGCGCTGGGGACATTCTTCAGATAGCGAGGATGTTTTAAGTAGTTTTGGTGTAACAATAGCTTGGTCAAGTTTTTTGATGTTAGGGGTCTTATTTTTGCTCTTTGGTCGTCTTTTAGAACCCCTAGTCATAGGTCTAAGCTTACCTCTAGCTATTGTTGGGGCAATGTTTGGACTTTGGATAACAAAAAGTGATTTTGGGGTTATTTCTTTAATTGGTTTGATCTTCTTATTAGGTCTACTCAGTAAAAATTCTATTCTTTTATTAGACTATACTAATCAATTGCGCTCATCGGGTAAAAGTAGGGAACAGGCTATTATAGAAAGTGGTAAAGTACGCCTTCGTCCTATTCTGATGACAACGGCTGCAACAATTTTAGGGATGATTCCTATTACCTTGGGTTTAGGTGCAGGTGCAGAATTACGTCAACCTATGGCTGTAGCTATTGTTGGTGGTCTAATTACTTCTACTCTTTTGAGTTTGATTGTTGTACCTGTTCTTTATACTCTTCTAGAAGATCTAGCAGTAAAACTAAAGGTTAGGACAGTTAAAAACCCTTAAATTATTATTAAGCAAGGGTTTGACCTCCTGCCTTCTGCTAGACTCATAAAAATGGGTCTACATTCTAAGATGTAGACCCATTAAGTCGATCAGGAGTTTAATAAACGCCAGGGTTAAAGCGATCCCCACCTTCAATTAATTCAATAGAAGGTTCAGTTACTGTAAAGTTATCTAGGTTAGCTTGTAGACGTTCTTTTTGCTTTTCATTCAAGCTAGGGATAGAAAGAACATCAGCTACATCATTGTAAGGAGCATTTTTGATGATTAATCCAGCTAAATTGGGGTAAAATCCACGTAAGTCGCGGAAGTCACGGATATCGCTGTTGTTGAGGTCGATCTTTTTGCCGTATTCGGTGGTCAGTTTAATGTCTACAGCATTTTGATACTCAGCATCTTTGGCCATAGCAGGTTGAGCGTTCAAGAAACCGAAACAACCTATAACTAACACAAGGACTAATAAAAGGCGAACTATGATCTTCATTGAATTTATTCCTCTGGGTAAATAGTTGAGATTTTCGGGTGGGAGATATGTTCAAAAAAATTATATCATTGCATCTTAAGCTATATTTTACCTTAATCCTCACCATTAAGCTAGCTCTGTGAAGTCTTAGAGTCCCCTAAAAAGAAAGTATCTCTAACATCTCTTTGAGAGATGCCCTCCAATAGGGGGGATAAGTACCTAAACAATTAATTAAACCTTGATTAGAAAGCACTGAATAAGCAGGACGTTTAGCCGGGGTGGGATATTCTGCTGTAGTTATGGGTATGACTTCTTTTACTTTGAGGGGAATATTTAATCTTCTTGCTTCCTCAAAGATATTCATAGCGAAGTCATACCAGCTTATTACTCCACTATTAGTAAAGTGATAGACTCCTGTCGGTACTTTTTCTGGATGGGTTAAAATTTCTGTGATTCTTTGCGCAATATCATAAGCCCAAGTAGGAGAACCTATCTGATCACTGACTACTTTGATTTGTTCTCTCTCCTTTCCTAAACGTAACATAGTTTTAACAAAATTGCCCTTACCATACGCCCCATAGACCCAAGCTGTGCGTAAAATAATATATCGCCCTCCTCTACCTTGAATAGCCCTCTCTCCATCTCTTTTAGAACGACCATAGACCCCTAGAGGGTTTGTTAGATCGCTTTCTAAATAGGGGGTATTCTTGGTACCATCAAAAACATAGTCTGTAGAAATATGCAAGAATATTGCCTTAAGGCTTTCTGCAGCTTCAGCTATTATAGATGGTGCATTAGTATTTATTTGTTGGGCTAATTCTGGTTCTATTTCAGCTTTATCAACAGCAGTATAGGCTGCAGCATTGATGATGAAGTTGGGTTTAATTGTTTCTATAAGTTCAATAATAGCTTCAGGTTGAGTTAGATCTAATTCTTCTCGACTAATAGCGGTCACTTCTCCCACTTTTGGTAGGGTTTTTAGGAGTTCTTGACCGACTTGTCCTTTAGCACCAATCAATAATATTTTTTGCATAGTCACTCAAAGCAATAATTGTTTCAAGCACTAGCATAGAACATATAACAATCCGGTCGTTCTGTAAATGTAGTGATATTTAAGATCCTCTTTGGGATTAAGGTCAATTTAACCCTGATCTCCATCAGGAAATTAAAAAGTTAAGTGCTTAAAATAAAACATAATTAAGAGTACAAAATAATACCTAATGTCCAGACATTCCCTTCCTCGAGATGATTTTCATTGTAGTTTTAGGTTTATAAAAAAATTATTTGCACAGCATTTGGTAGTTGATGGTAATTTTAAGATATACTGTCAATGTTCATGAAATTACTTAGACAAATAGAACAAATGAAACATTCAATTATTGCATCACTATTTGCAGGAATATTTATCTCTAGTATTTGTTCGTCTGTCCAAGCATATAGTCAGGCTGATTTAGATAGATTATTATCGACAAACAGTTGTGAGTACTGTGACCTGAGTGGTGTCAGCCTTTCTTTTGTCACATTGACTGGTGCCGACCTTTATTCTGCCAACCTGAAGGATGCCCAAATTCTTTTTTCCGCGCTGAATTATGCCAACCTGGATAGTGCCAACCTGATTGGTGCCGACCTGAGTAATTCCTACTTTGATTCTGCCTCGCTAATTAGTGCAGACCTTAGTAATGCCAACCTGGATAGTGTCAACTTTAGTTCTGCAATCCTTGGTTATGCCAACCTGAGTAATGCCAACCTGAAGACTGCCTACCTATTTCAGACCAACTTTTATAAAGCCAACCTGAGTAATGCCAACCTGAATAATGCCTACCTGAGTGGTGCCTTGCTGGTTGGTGCCAACCTGAGTGGTTCAACAGGTTCAGATTTTACCAATGCTAACCTAACAGGAGCAATAGCACAAAATACAACCTTCAAAGATGACTCTTTTGTCAATGCTATTCTAGATCAATCAGATTTCACAGGAAGTAATTTAAGTAGTAGTAACTTTCGTGGAGCTAGTTTAACAGGTGGTATTTTTGCAAATGTCAACCTAGAAGGAGCCAATATAAACTCAACCCAACTGGCTAGTTTAGCTTACTTCTCAGGTACATTACCAGATGGTACAATAGTAAATACTGTTCCTGAACCTTCTCTAAATATACTAAGTGGTTTAACGGCTCTACTAGGCTTAGGTAGTAGATTAAAACGCAAACTAGCTAAGTAGTCGAGTAATCTAATCTTGACATAACGTAGTCAAATGGGGTAAAATACGAGAATTCTAAAGTTACAAGATAATGAATTACCTTACTCCTACACAGGCTTATAACAAATATGGTTAT
>CASBQB010000364.1 GCA_949127655.1 Chroococcales cyanobacterium PMM_0086
AAAAGTTAAGACCCGCATTTTGATTTTAGCAATGACTAGACCCTAGTGTACAAAAAGCTTAAAAATAGAGTAGAACGTATTACTTACGCTACTCTTATCAACGAAAAATTTACAGGTGGAAAAATTGCGGCTGTCTTGTCCTTAGTTCAGGATGCTATTGCACAACAAGAACAACTTATCACCCTCACTATTGAACTGAAAAAAGCCCTGATGCAGAAGCTATTTACTCAAGGAACTAGGGGAGAACCGCAAAAGATGACAGAAATAGGGCTGATTCCTGAGAGTTGGGAGGTTGTTCAATTTGAGCCATTTGCTGATTTTAAAAATGGCATTAATTTTACGAAAGAACAGAAAGGAGATACGGGTTTATTAACTATAGATGTCCTTAATATGTACTCTCGTAGCATTAATGTGTCACTAGATAATCTTTATAGAGTTAACAAAAAAATTAATGATGATTTTATCCTTAAAAAGGGTGACATTCTATTTGTGCGCTCCTCGTTAAAACAAGAAGGAGTTGGATGGGCTAGTCTATATGAAAATGAAATTGAATCAGTTTCATTTTGTGGTTTTATAATTCGTGCTCGTTTAAAAGATTTTCTTGATTTTAATCCAGGTTATCTTACACATTTATTTAGAACAATTAAAGCACGCTTATCCTTAATATCTGGTAGTGCAAAATTAGCTATTACCAATATTAATCAAAGTATTTTGAAGCAATCTATAATCCCAAAACCATCTCTAAGCGAACAAGAAGAAATTAATTCAGCAATAAATTTAATAGATCAAAAAATTTCTATTTATGAGCAGAAAAGAGATACGTTGAAGACTCTCTTCCAAACTCTACTGCATCAACTAATGACCGCCAAAATTAGAGTAGATGACCTAAATCTTTCATCTTTTAAGTTGGAACAACAGGGAGAAAGTGAGTAAAAATGTTGACCTTTGACGAACTATGGGAACAGTTGACAACTCAAGATGAAAGCTGTCAAATCGAAGTTAAGAGAGGTTCAGATGTTGGAAAACCCTGTTGGAATAGTATTAGTGCATTTTCTAACGAACCTGGTCTAGGTGGCGGCTATCTAATTTTAGGAATCAAAGATCCAAAGAATACCCACAGTGGTAAATATGAAATCGAAGGAGTTAAAGATCCTGACAAAATACAACAAGATTTAGCTAATCAATGCAAGGAGTCTTTTAATAATTTAATGTACCGTGTCACCAATAAAGTTGATACTCTTACCGCCAGTCAACACCTAAGACGTTTACGGGATGCTGGACTACTTGAACAACAAGGCAAAGGACGAGCCATCTACTACATCCTTAACCCTAATCTGGACAGTAATACAGATAAAACAGAAACCTTATCTGGACAGCTTGATAACCCTAATCTGGACAGTAGAACAACCGCAACAGAAACCTTATCTGGACAGCTTGATAACCCTAATCTGGACAGTAATACAAAAGAAGCTCAACAGCTTACCCTTGAGTTATTTACTCCCATCAAAACAGAATCCTTAGAAAAACGATTAACGAAAATAAGAAAAAGAAATGACCCAGAGGAAATCAAAACTTTAATCCTTGAATTATGTCAAGAAAAAGCCCACTCATCTAGTGAATTAGAAAATGTATTAAAACGAAAGCGAAAATACTTACTAGACGATTATCTAAAACCTCTAATTGCTGAAGGATTACTTGAATATACAAAGCCTGAAAAACCAAACAATCCTCATCAGACTTACCGCACTACTCAAAATACAGAAGATCAGGTTTAAATGATAACCTAAGATATAGAGAACACCCCTCAAGGAGCGCTCCTTGGTGGTCAATTAATCCAATAAGTAAAAGGATTTAAACATGACACAGATAGTAGAGTTTGATTTAGCCAAAGTTTTAGAAAGCATTGATCAAAAATTAAATAGAGTCCTAGAAGCTCAAATAAGACTAGAAGGTGAAGTTAAGACTTTACAGGTAGAGGTTACAAATATTAAAGAAGACGTTAGAGAAATCAAAACAGAACTAAAAGAAACTAAAGAAGAACTCAGTTCAGAAATTAAAGAAGTTAGAACAGAACTAAAAGAGACCAAAAATGAAGTCTCTGGTCTATATAAATGGGTGATCGGTCTCATTATCACTGCAGGAGTAGGCTTCGGTACAATCATCTTTAGAGTATTTGACTTATTCCCCAAAGCTTAAAAAGGTACTCCAAAAGATCGGTTGATGATAATCGAAATGTCGCACCAACAGAAGCTCTAATCACTTTGTCTCTCAAAATTGATTAAATATGATAGACAAGGCGGTTTGACATAAATCTATGAAGCTCTAATCACTATACCCATCACTCAATTCTCACCTATGCCTAAACCTGGAGAACATAAAACCGTCCAAAACCGCATTCTTACCTATGCCCAAGAAATAGGCTGGAAAATAGCATCACCAGAAGAAGCCCAAACCAGACGAGGCTTTAACAACTACACTGGCAAAATTCAACAAAAAGCACAACAAGCCTCTCTCTATTTTGAAGATCTCCTGTATCAAAAAGTACGTCAATTTAACCCCAACTACAAAGAAACGCAAGGCGTACTTATTAAGCAACTCACAAGCTTACCCACTGACATCTATGGTAACCGTGATTTTTTGAGCTATCTCCGTAACCAGGGTAAATACTTCTATGCTGCCCAAAATAGGGAACTTGACCTAAAACTAATTAACTACGATGATCCTACTCAAAACACTTATGAAGTTACAGAAGAATACTACACACACAACGGTAAATATGGCATCAGAGAAGATCTAGTCTTTTTGATTAATGGTATTCCTCTACTGGTTATTGAGTGTAAAAACGCCACTAAAGATGAAGCAATAGCCTTAGGTATCGATCAGATCCGCCGCTATCACAATGAAACCCCAGAGTTATTTGTTCCCCAGATGATATTTACAGCGACAGAAGCAATAGGCTTCTCTTATGGAGTAACTTGGAATGTCATACGCCGTAATATCTTTAACTGGAAAAATGAACAAATAGGTCAACTAGAGACCAAGATAAAGGGAAAAAATGCTTTGCTGCTATCCCATCTAAAATATTACGCATCTGTTCTACTGTTGGGATTTTTTCTAGTCCAAATAGACTTTGAGCGTTATCTCGTCCGCAACGACTATTTAGTTGACGAAGAGATTCTAGAAACGATTCATTCTGCATGAAAAATGCAGCAAATGCTCCTAGTATTGAGTCTTTCAGGCTGTAACGAGTTGCGTTACTCGTACTTCGAGGGTCGGCTATCCCCCCTATAACTACTTGGAGGTAGCTCAACATCCCAACAAAACTCAGTTCTCTGACTTCCATTCCTGTAAAATCAAGTGTTCAACTCTTTCAACCCATTCTGACCATTGAAGCCAAAGTCACTTCTGTGTCTCTTGTTACCGTTTGAATTTGGAATTGCTGTAAGAAATCAAGACTGTTATCGTTTACTATAAAATTTAAAAAATATCTTTCTTTGATGTTAGAAATTACAACCCAACAGATACAAGTATTTAATGAGGATCTAGGTATTAATGTTTACTTAGCCATACCTAAAACAGATCATCCGGTGATGGGAATAGTAGTATTACAAGAGATCTTTGGAGTGAATGCCCACATTCAAGATATCACTCGACGCTTAGCAGTTGAAGGTTATGCAGCTATTGCACCAGCATTATATCAACGGACAGCACCAGGGTTGGAAACGGGTTATACTGCAGAATCTGTAGAAATAGGTCGTCGCTACAAAGACCAAACCACTGCAGCAGAACTATTAGGCGATATTCAAGCAGCTATTCAATATCTTCAGAGTTTACCCGAAGTCAAACAAGAAGCAGTCGGCTGTATAGGGTTCTGTTTTGGTGGTCATGTCGCCTATTTAGCCGCTACACTTAATTCTATCAAAGCAACAGCTTCTTTTTATGGAGCAGGAATAGCTACTTTTACACCAGGAGGGGGTTCAGCAACCATCACACAAACCCCCAAGATTAAAGGAACAGTTTACGCCTTTTTTGGCTTAGAAGATGCCAGTATTCCACCAGAACAAGTAGAAGCAATAGAAAAGGCACTATCTCAAGTTAATCCTGTCAACCGTGTCTTTCGTTACGAAGGGGCAGAACATGGCTTTTTCTGTGACCAAAGAGCCAGTTACAATAAGGTAGCAGCAGATGATGCTTGGGAAAAGGTTTTATCCTTGTTTAAAGCTGAATAACCGTAATCACACTCCCCCATAGCTATGACTATTTCTAATTACCTAAACCTTGTATCAGATTTAATTGCCCGTTATAAAAATCAAGTTGACTTCCTATCTATTCGTTTAGAACAAGCAGAAGGAACAAATATAGTCTTACGAGGAGACAAAATAGAGACCCTCAGTCAAGGGATATCTCTAGGGGGACAAGTCAGAACCTGTCATCTGGGGGGGTGGGGTTTTGCAACCTTTAACAAGCTCTCTACTCTAGCAGAACATATAGAGGAAGCAATTGCTTTAGCTAAACTGATAGGAGAAGAAGAGACTACACTTGCACCTATTGAAGCGGTTGTTGGTAGTTATAGTCTGCCTTTAGTAGGAACCAACCCACGCGATATTCCTCT
>CASBQB010000365.1 GCA_949127655.1 Chroococcales cyanobacterium PMM_0086
ATAGTGACTTCTTTGTGAGTCTCCAAGGAAGGACAGATATGGGTAATGCTGCTAGGGCAGATCTTTTTATCAGTATTCACGCTAACTCGGTTGGACCTAATCGCTCGGATGTCAATGGTTTAGAGGTCTATTATTTTAATGATCCTGGTCTAGCTAAGACCATCTATCAAAGTATTATCCAAACTGTTAATACTCGCCCGCGTGGAGTTAGACAAGCTCGTTTTTATGTTCTGAGAAACTCTAAAATGCCTTCAACCTTAGTAGAAGTAGGTTATGTCACAGGCGATGAAGACTCTCTCAAAATTACTAATCCTGCTTATCAAGCTCAAATGGCTAATGCTATAGCTAGAGGTATTTTGGAATATCTCCAAAAAATCAGACGCTAAGTATATTTACTTTTTCTAGAGTTTCATGTTTAAATGTTCAGGAACTTTGTTTGATTCTCCATTGATGAGAAATTTTAAACGTAACCCAATTGGGGTTTTTGACAGTGGTGTGGGAGGTTTAACAGTTCTTCGAGAACTACATAAGCATCTACCACAGGAATCTATTCTTTATTTTGCTGATACCGCGCGGCTCCCATATGGCAACCGTTCCACTGAAGAGATTATCCAGTTTGTCAGAGAAATTCTGCGCTGGATGAATGGCCAAGGAGTCAAAATGGTCGTTATGGCCTGTAATACTAGTTCTGCTTTAGCTCTCGAAACAGTCAGAGGGGAATTTGACTTCCCTATCTTGGGAATTATCTGTCCTGGCGCACTAGCAGCGGTTCAAGATGGTCAACGTATAGGTGTAATTGCTACTGTTGCTACCGCCAATAGTAACGCCTATCTCCAAGCGATTAGGGAAATTAATAAATCCCTGCCAGTTTGGCAAGTCGGTTGTCCTGAGTTTGTACCAATAATTGAAGAGAATCGCATTTATGAGCCTCAAACTAAGCTAATCATTGCCAAATACCTGAGACCTCTTTTAAAAAATAGGATAGATACTCTTATTTATGGCTGTACCCACTACCCTCATCTAGCGCCGGTTATTCGAGAAATAGTTCCAGCTAAGGTCAGATTAATTGATCCAGCTAAATATTTAACAGCAGCGACAGAAAAAGAACTAGAATTATTGGGATTGAAAAACTCTTCGACCCCTAGCCCAACTCTTTTTTATGTCAGTGGTTGCCCAGAAACCTTTGCTGAAATCTCCCGTCAATGGCTTGGTTATCTCCCAATAGTCAATAAGGTTTATTTACCTCTAGCTTCAGTTTCTGTTGCTCTAGAACCGAGAGAATAGTCCTGCACAACTTAAGCTCAATATTATTATGTGTGGAATAGCAGGAATTATTCAGTTTAACGGCTTAGCAATACAGACTCAATACTTACAGCAACTCAGTGACACTTTAGAGCATCGTGGGCCTGATGATTTAGGGTTTCTTACCTACACCCCTTCATCCACTCTACAGGTCTCGCGTCATCCCCAAGAACTCACCCCTGGAACGGTTGGTTTAATTCACCGTCGTCTCTCAATTCTAGATCTCAGTACAGCCGGATGGCAACCCATGGTCAGTTCTAATAGAAGTTATGCTATTACCTTCAATGGTGAAATATATAACTATCTAGAACTCCAAGCTGAATTAAAAACCCTTGGCTATACCTTCTCCTCTCAATCTGATACAGAGGTTTTATTAACTGCTTATATACACTGGGGAAAGGGTATGTTATCCCGTTTAGTGGGAATGTTTGCCTTGGCTATCTTGGATACTCAAAAACAAACTCTCTTTATTGTGAGAGACTTTTTCGGCATCAAACCCCTATACTATACCCAATGGACCGGAGGCTTTGCCTTTGCTTCAGAAATAAAAGCACTCTTGCAATTACCCCATCAAACCCGCCAAATTAACCCACAACGCCTCTATGATTTTCTGACAGTAGGACTGACCGATACAGGTAGTCAAACCCTTTTAAAAGACATTCAACAACTCCCTGCAGCCCATTATTTAGAAATCAATTTAGATAAGTCTAGTCCACTCCAGGCGCAGCGATATTGGCAAGTTACAGTAGATGAGCCTTCTGAGTTATCCTTTGGTGATGCTGCCCAAAGATTACAAGAACTTTTTTTAAATAATATCAGCTTACATCTGCGCAGTGATGTTCCTATTGGTGTAGCTCTTTCTGGTGGTATAGACTCTTCTAGTATTGCTATGTCTATGCGTTATTTAAACCCTGATCTAGCAATACATACCTTTAGTTATATTGCCGAAGATTCTAGAATCAATGAGGAACCCTGGATAAACATTGTAAATCATGCTTCAGGAGCTATTGCCCATAAAACACAACCAACCCCTCAAGAACTTGTCCAAGACTTAAATCACCTGATCTATAATCAAGATGAACCCTTTGGTAGTACAAGTATCTATGCTCAACATTGTGTCTTTCATTTAGCCCAAAAATCAGGTATTAAAGTAATGCTAGATGGACAAGGAGCAGATGAACTATTAGGGGGCTATTATCCCTATTTAGCAGGCAGATTAGCTTCTTTAATCCGTCAAGGTAAATGGTTCAAAGCTCAACAATTCTTAGAAAAGATCCGCCATTTTCCAGGTGCCAATAAATACCCCTTCTTTAAACAAGCATTAGGTCTATTTCTTCCTCTCAATATTAAAGGACAGATCAAAAGCTATCTAGGAAAACCGACCTTTCCCCTCTGGTTAAATCAGAATTGGTTTACTAAACATGATGTTAAAAGCAGTTCGATTCCTTCTATAAAAGGAGATAACTTACTCAAAGAACAACTCCTGCAAAGTCTAGAAACAAGTTTATTAGGATTACTACGCTATGAAGACCGTAATTCAATGTCTCATTCTTTAGAAAGTCGTGTTCCTTTTTTAACCCCGACTCTAGTTAACTTTCTCTTTTCTTTACCCGAAGAATATATAGTAGATGAACAGAGCAATACTAAAGCTATCTTCAGAAAAGCAATGCGGGGAATTGTCCCAGATCAGATTTTAGATAGGCGTGATAAAATAGGCTTTGCTACCCCTGAACAAGATTGGTTAGCTACTCTAAATCCTTGGGTAGAGAGTGTCTTAAATAGTCAAACTGCTCAAGAGATACCTGTTTTCAATATAGATATTATTAAGCAGGAATGGCAAGCCCTCTTACAAGGTCAAGGAGTATTTAACTTTCGGATCTGGCGCTGGTTAAATCTCATTCAATGGACAGAGCAATATCAGATATACTTTGATTAACTGAAAAATCTCTTATGACTTTATCTCTAACAACAGCAGAATTGAGAGTTTCTCAAACTTCATCAGATAACCCCCTATTAACTGACTGCAAAATTGTACACGCTATTCCAGGTCGCTTAAGAATTAGTCTTCCTCAATTAGTTGATAGCCAATTACTCGCAGAACAATTAGAAGAAAAGCTTCAATCTTTAAGCTTTGTCACAGATGTTAAAATTAATTCAATCGCCAGATCAATTGTAATTTATTATACAAAAAATTTTTATCAAGATAAAGCAGTTCAACAATTTATTCTAGAAACAATTCAAGGAAAAGATCCTCTAGTTATTGCAAGAATAGCATTAGAAGAATTAGAACAAGAGGTGGTAAACTTTGATGCTTGGTCGGTCAATGAAATTAAAACTTTGCTCAATGGAACTTTTAAAGATTACCTTCCTACAATAGGCAGAATGAGCCTTATTTTAGGTATTGTGGGTTTTATTCTACCTCTAGTACCTGGAACACCTTTTTTGCTTTTTTCTTCTTTCTGTTTTTCAATGTCTGATAAAAATGAAACTTTAGACAATAAACCTCAACCTTAATTCCCTCAGTCAATCCGTTCAAAACTTGCTATAATACGAACTGAATCATTAAGTTCTTATTCAATTCTTAGCTGGAAAACACAATTAATTCATAGTGAGGTTATCATGGATTTTGAAGCACTGTTATTAGGGATAGAGCCAGTTGCAGCATTCGGTCTGGGCGCAGCAGCCATTGCAATTGGATCTACCCTTAGTCTGTTAGGTAATACTGAAGCAGGTCAATCAATTACTGAATCAGGCCGCGACCTCACCAAACAAGGCATTAAATGGGGTATAGATACTTTTGAAAAAGTACAAGGCAATATCGCTGAAGCTGGGGAATCGTGGAATGATTTAGTTGCTGAAGCCCAATCAGAAATTAGAGCTTCCCAGAATTCTAAAGTAGCTCCAGAACCAAAAGAAGTCAATATATCAGAATAGATATACAGTAAGTAACATTACTATTAAATTTAAAGCATCACTGCTGTCGGTTAGTATCTTTTACATGATCGATAGCAGTTTTCTTAGTTGATCAATCTAATTTAATGACAAAGCTTTTAGTTAAATATCCTCATATAAATAAAAATAATACTTTTCAGGAGACCCTTGTTATGTATAGACTTGTACATCAAATTAGGGGTCGTTTACGTCTTAAAATTCCCTGTTTAGCTTGGGATGAAGACTATGCTGGTCGTCTAGAATGGTTAATTCTAAAAAAAACGCTCATTACAGGGTATCGAATTAATAATAGTGCAGCTTCTCTGATTGTTTTCTACGATGGCGAAACTAGCCCAGAAGCAGTAATTTTAGATTACTTAGAGACTCTTATTCAACAGGCCAGTCAAAAAATTCAATCTATTAGTTTTGTACCAACTAAGGCAGCTGATTTCGGCTTTCCGGTTTTAGCAATGATTACAGCTATTCTAGCCACTCCACTAGAACTGCCGTTCTTACTCGTTGGTGGATCTATTTTAGTCGCTTCTGTTCCTCTCTGGCAAAGAGTAGGTACAGCAATAACTCAAAAAGGAGAAATCCCTATTGAGTCTTTAGATGTCCTCTGGTTAACCGCTCAATTAATACAGGGTAACGGCATAGCAGGAGCATTAGCACTGAATTTGGCGCAAGCAGGAGAAAGTCTGCGTCGAACTCAATTAGAACCAAGGCAAAACAGCCTTTACCTCTTAGGGGAAGAATACACAAATCAAGAAGAATCTCTACAAATAATAGAACAAGAAGAAAGCCCGACCCAAAACCAGGTTCTGCCGACCATTTTACTCAGTAGTGTAACAGCCATCTTAACCAATGATTGGGCAAGAGCCAGTGCTTGGTTACCTTTAAATGTTAGGCTATCTAGTAGTGCAATTAATCCTGCTTTAACCACCACTACAGATAGGTGGGGCGTTTATATTCGCAATAGCCAAACTGTCAATAAAAATTTAGCTATTGCCATCGCTGGAAACCTTCTTGCTGTAGGAGGAGGAGTCATCTTTGGACTTGATCCAATTATTACTGTTCTGATCAATGGAGGCTCGGTTATTTTAGGGGAACTTAATACTATGCCGAATAAAAAGAGTACTGTATAGAACTTTAAAAATTACTAATAATAAAAATAATTCAACAAAAGATACTAGTGAAAACTATTCTCTATTAACTACAATAGATAAAGTGATATTGCCGTTGACCATGAACCTAAGAACCCCCGTAGACTTTCAAGATAGTTTTGATGTGATTGTTGTCGGAGCCGGACATTCTGGCTGTGAGGCTGCGCTAGCGGCTGCCCGTCTAGGTTGTAAGACTTTAATGCTCACACTTAACCTAGATAAGATCGCTTGGCAACCCTGTAACCCGGCTGTGGGAGGTCCGGCTAAATCTCAACTGACGCATGAAGTCGATGCACTAGGGGGAGAAATAGGAAAAATGGCTGACCGCACTTACCTACAGAAAAGAGTGCTTAATTCTTCTCGTGGGCCTGCTGTTTGGGCTTTACGCGCTCAAACTGATAAGCGGGAATATGCTGCAGTTATGAAAACTATTGTCGAAAATCAAATCAATCTCTCCATAAGAGAAGGAATGGTTACTGATCTAGTTTTGGGCAGGAATGAGGAAGTAATTGGTGTAGAGACCTACTTTGGCACTTGTTTTGCAGCAAAATCAGTAATCTTGACAACAGGGACTTTTCTAGATGGCAAAATCTGGATCGGCAGTAAGTCTATGTCAGCAGGTAGATCTGGAGAATTTGCCTCTATTGGATTAACAGAAACTCTCAATAAGTTGGGTTTTGAAACAGGAAGACTAAAGACAGGGACTCCTGCTAGAGTAGATAGGCGTTCTGTCGATTTTACGCACCTAGAACCACAACCACCAGATCAAGAGGTGCGGTGGTTCAGCTTTGATCCTGATGTCTGGATCGAAAGGGAGCAAATGAATTGTTATTTAACCCACACTACCCCCGAAACTCATCGATTAATTCGGGATAACCTTCATCTTTCCCCTATCTATGGAGGTTGGATCGATTCTAAAGGGCCGCGTTACTGTCCTTCAATAGAGGATAAGATCGTCCGCTTTGCTGATAAAGAGAGTCATCAGATCTTCATTGAACCAGAAGGAAGAAATGTTCCAGAACTATATATACAAGGTTTTTCTACAGGATTACCAGAAAGTTTGCAACTAGCCATGTTACGAACTTTGCCAGGACTAGAAAACTGTGTTATCTTACGATCTGCCTACGCAGTGGAGTATGATTACTTACCCGCTACACAGTGTTACCCCACCTTAATGACCAAAAAGGTAGAAGGGTTATTTTGTGCTGGTCAAATCAATGGAACAACAGGCTATGAAGAGGCTGCAGCCCAAGGTATGGTAGCAGGAATCAATGCAGCAAGATTTGCACAGGGCAAAGAGATGATTGTTTTCTCACGTGAAGGGAGTTATTTAGGGACATTAATTGATGATCTCTGTACAAAAGACCTGCGAGAACCCTACCGAATGTTAACCAGTCGTTCTGAGTATCGTCTAGTCTTGCGTTCTGATAATGCAGATCAAAGAATGACTCCTCTAGGTAGAGATATAGGTTTGATTGATGATCCTCGTTGGGAGTTATTTTGTCGTAAGCAAGAGAATATTATTGCTGAGAAAGAACGCTTACATGAAACTCGCATCAAAGAACATGAAGCAATAGGGGTGGCGATTGCTACAACCACAGAACAAAAGATCAAGGGTTCGATTACCCTCGCAGACCTGTTACGCCGTCCAGGGTTCCATTATGCTGATCTAGAGCGCTATAACTTGGGTAATTCTGAATTAAGTCCATCTGTCAAAGAAGGCGCGGAAATTGAAATTAAATACGCGGGATATCTGCACCGTCAACAGCAGCAAATTGATAAGGTTTCTCGTCAAAGTAGTCGCCCTCTTTCCATTGATCTAGACTATATGAAGATTAACACCCTATCTACCGAAGCAAGAGAAAAACTATCTCAGTTTAGACCCCTGACAATTGGCCAAGCTGCCAGACTTGGTGGAGTTAATCCTGCAGATATCAATGCTTTATTAATCTATTTGGAATGTCGTTCTCGCTACCAATCAGTTTAAGGAAGAGGAGATACTAAAATTGTATCCAACGCCCTATGCGAACTACTTTAATCCCATTATTCCTACTATTACTATTCAGCACTGACTATAGCTCCAATCAGCGAGATGCTAAAACGACCAATCAACTTGCTCAATCCTCTGTTAAAGTTCTACAGCCTATCCTAACCCAAAGGCTAAATCCCCAGCCCATTCGCCTGAAGCTTGAGAGTTTGCCCAAACCCTTTGCCACGAACAGTGCATCCAAATCCCCCCGTATTCTTCCTATTCCTTCAAAACCGATCTTAAGAGTTCCGGCTGGCTTTAGGGTCAATGTCTTTGCTGAAGGATTGGATCATCCTCGTTGGTTAGCACTGACTCCCACAGGAGATGTTTTGGTCACCGAAACGCCCCAAAACCGCATCACATTATTGCGGGATACCAACGGTGACGGGACAGCCGATAGTCAGAAAATCTTTGCTAATCAAGAGAATGGACTAGATATTCCCTTTGGTATGGCCTTTACTCAGAATAGCTTTTTCTTGGGCAACCATAATGCAGTACGTCGCTATTCTTACAGTAAAGGACAACAACAATTGAGAGGAAAAGGAGAACAAATCGCCTCACTACCTGGAGGAGGCTATCGGCAACACTGGACGCGCAATATCCTCATTTCATCAGATTTACAAAAATTATACGTTTCCGTTGGCTCTCGTTCAAATGTCGATGTGGAGTCATCCCCTCGCGCTACCGTACAGGTGATGAATTTAGATGGATCGAAACAACAGACATTTGCCTCTGGGCTTCGCAATCCGGTTGGTTTAGATGAGCATCCTAAGACAAAAGAACTCTATGCTACAGTTAACGAACGTGATGGCTTAGGGGATGATTTAGTGCCTGACTATTTCACTCGCCTACGTTCGGGAGAATTTTTAGGCTGGCCCTATGCTTATCTCAATCCTAAACTGCTTGACCCTCGCCACGTCACCAACAACAAAAGTACCAATTCTCAACTAGCCGCTCGGACAAAAACGCCTGACGTACTTTTTCAGGCTCATTCGGCGGCTTTAGGTTTAAAGTTTTATACTGGTAAGACCTTTCCTAAAAAATATCAGGCAGGGGCATTTGTCGCTTTCCGAGGGTCGTGGAATCGGAATCAAGGAACGGGCTATAAAGTTGTTTTTGTTCCTTTCAATACTCAGAATAGGCCTAGTGGATATTATGAAGACTTTCTAACAGGTTTCTTGGTAGATCCTTCGGTACCTAGCACTTGGGGGCGACCTGTTGGCTTACTAGTCTTGCCTGACGGGAGTTTGTTAGTGACCGAGGAAGAAAACGGTCGCATTTATCGTATTCAATATATGTTTACGCCTTCGGGAATAAATTTGTAAAAGGAAGAGGAGGGGATAAAGCAGTTAAATCTCCTCCTTTTTTTGTACCTTTAAAATAGTAATACAGGTAATCAACCAGATAGCGGCTATTCCATAGCCAGCAAGAACATCTGTGAGCCAATGTACCCCTAAATACAAGCGACTGAAGCCAATTAGAATAATTAACATAGCTGAAATGATATTAATTACTAAAGAAAATTTTGGATATCTTCTTGCTAGTAAATAAGCGAGAAATCCATAGATAAACAAGGAGCCTAATGCGTGACCACTAGGAAAGCTAAAGGAAGTTTCCGAGATTAAAAGTGACCATAATTTAGGTCGAGATTTCTCGACTACTAATTTTAGTCCCATATTTAATATAGTTGTTCCTAAACAACCAACAGCGAAAACTTTAGCTTCTAATTGATATTTATTCCACCAAAGAATGGCTATACTCCCAAACGAAACAGGCAGAATAATTTCAGGATTACCCAGTCTAGTAATAACTAACATCACAGCATCTAGATTAGGATTAGCATACTGATGTAATCTTAGTAAAAAAGACTCATCGAAAATAAAAGCTTGCCCTTCTATGACCTCTTCAAAGAGATAGGAGAGAATTAAAAGGCTGACCAGACAAATTGCTATTCCTATAGTACCAATAGCAGCACTTAGAGTCACCAGACGAGAATTGATATGTTGTGACCAGAAGTCGGAAATTTTGGAACACATAGCAGAATAGTCCTTAAAATACCTTAACTCACTTTTTTGCTTGTTGATTTTCCTGGTTTTCTAATCCATAATAGTCTCTTACAAGATAAAGGGGGCGCGCTTTTACTTCTTCGTAAACACGTCCTAAATATTCACCTATTATACCTAGAGTAATTAACTGAATACCTCCTAAAAATAAAATAGCTACCATCAAAGAAGCATAACCAGGTACATCTATACCTAAAAAGGCGGTACGAATTACTAAAAATGAAGCATAGACCATAGATATTAAGGCAATAATTAAACCTAAATAAGTCCACATCTTTAACGGTAGTGAACTAAAAGAAGTAATACCATCAAGAGCAAAATTCCAAAGCTTCCAATAGTTCCATTTTGTATCACCTTGAAAACGGGGCTGACGTTCAAATACAATAAAAGTATGAGTAAAACCGACCCAAGCAAAAAGACCTTTCATAAAGCGTGTTCTTTCTGGTAACCGCTTCAGTGCTTCTACAACCTGACGATCTAATAAGCGAAAGTCCCCAGTATCACGAGGAATTGGCACTTTAGTGATTTTATCAATCAACCAATAAAAGCAGTTTGCTGTTAAACGTTTGATCCAAGTTTCTCCTTGACGTGATGATCTTGTTGCATAGACAATTTGGTAACCTTCTCGCCATTTTTTGATCATCTCCCCAATTAGTTCAGGTGGATCTTGTAGGTCAGCATCAATAGGAATTACTGCACAACCATTAGCACAGTCAATCCCAGCAGTTAAAGCAATATCTTTACCAAAATTACGCGATAAATTGATAATTTTAATAGCTGGATTTTTTCGATGATAATTGATTAGAATATCTAAAGTGTTATCTTTACTCCCATCATTTATACAAATAATTTCATAGCTTGTTTTTAACTTATCTAAGGTAGTTATTAATCGCTCAAATAACACATCAAGATTTTCCTCTTCATTGTACATGGGAACAATAATAGAAATTTCAATAGTCATGAGTTAGAAGAGTTATTTAATTTAATTTTCCAAACATTTTTAGGAGTTTTCTTTGAACTCTTCTCATTCTCAAATAACTCTTTTAATTCAAAGTGTGATTTAAGTTTATTTACTACTGATTCAGATGGTTTAAATACTATTAAATATTCAAATTTTTTGTACATATTACCTTTCTCCTGCACTAAGTGATAATCTAGTCTTCTAGTTAAATGAAATGAAGTATTTGCCGGTAATAAATAACTCATAGTCAAAGCGTCTCCCCAATCTTCAAAGACAGTTATAGCATTTGGTTCTTGATGTAAACGACGCGCTATACTATGATAGTCAGGTACGCCAAAAGCCCACCAATTTTCATTAGTAGCAATAACTCCACAGGAAATAGTTCCACCAATGATTAAGATGGCTAATACTACTTGAGAAATTTTGCGCCTTAAATTGTATAGTGATTGCAGTTGACTAGTTAAAAAATAAGCAACACTCAATTGTAGACCAATGACATAGGGAATCATATAGCGAATTCGATTAGAAAATGTGCCACCCAGTATTATATCTTTAGCCATTAGTAAAACACCACCAAAGATAATTAAACATAAACTCAATAGATTAACAGACTCTCGAGGCTTACGAGAGATAAAATAAAGAGAAATCGGTACTAAAATTAAGATTAATATTGATAGTAATTTTTGCAGTCCACTTAGAGCTTTAGTTGACTCAATCCAGGGATCATTTAAGTCAATAAAGATAGTTCTTATTTGAGTCATCCATATCTTAAGCCAAGATAATAATGATAATCTTCCTCCAACTGGTTGAGCTACTGAATAATCAAGTAAACTTGGTGTAGATAGGAAATTAAATAACCAGGGTAAAAATATAATAATACCTATTAAAGCTGAAACAATATAGAACTTAAGTGTCTTTGTAAAGCGTATATTTTCTTTGACTAACGTATAAAAACTATGAGAGATAACTACAAAAGCAAAAAGAATATTAGAATATAGTCCAGTAGCAACAGTAATAGCATAAGTTGCCCAACTAGAGATAGTTTGCAAGCGCATTGATCTAATTAAAGCAGCACTTGATAATAAAATTGCTGCGGTTGTTAAACTATACGTTCTAACTATTTGAGAGTATTGAAAATGAAAAGGGGAAACAGCAATTAAAACCGTTGCTATCCAGCACATTGTCTTAGATGCTGATAATTCCCAGCTTAACCAATAGACACCTATGAGAGAAAATAGACTAATTAAAGCAGAAAGACTGCGGGTAGTAATAGCTGGATTACTATCTAAAAAAGGAGAGGTTAAACGTGCCCATACTTCCATTAACATTGAGTATAACGGAGGAAAAACATAAGGCTTTTCTATTAAACGAGTAAAAGAAGCAGTTAAGGTCTCTTGGGGATTAAACTTTTGATAGGTTTGTAATTCTCCAGCCGTGACAATTTTAACATCAATTACTGGAACTAAGTTGCGTCCAAAAATATTAGTTAAGCTAAAAGTTTCATCATTAGAGAAAACTTTGACATCTAGATTATAAAATCGCCAGAAAATACCAAGTATTAAAGCAATAATCATCAATATTCTGAGTATTTTGGGGAAATCTTGTAAACCAAGGGACGCTTTAATCTTCATGGCAGTAAAATGACAGGATTCGGGAGATAGTATGGGTCAATCAGGTTACTAGTCTTCATCAAAGAGATAAACTTTGCTCATAAATAAGACCTAATCTGTCCCAAGTATAGTTTTGCACAATTAAGGAACGAGCATTATTAGAGAGTTGAGAACGCAATTGGGCATCCTCAAAAAGACGAGAAATAGCCTCAACATATTCAGTGATAGTATTTGCACGTAAAGCAGTAAGAGGGGTTTCTATAGATAATCCTTCTAAACCCCGATCACTTCCCACAACAGGAACCCCTGCAGCCATCGCTTCTAGAGTCTTATTTTTGATCCCAAAACCAGTGCGTAAAGGAACAACAGAAACCGTTGCTTGATGAAGATAATCCACAATATAAGGAACACGACCAGTTACTTTAATACCTTGAAGGGAAGCTAAAGCTAGAACTTCTTTACTAGGATTAGACCCAACTAGAGTCAGAGTAGTATTAGAGTACCTCGCCTGAAGAATAGGTAGTACTGCAAGACTAAAGAAACAAACTGCATCAATGTTAGCAAAGTAATCGAGTCCTCCAACAAAGACTAAATGATGTCCACCAGGGTCAGCTTGACGATAGGGAAAGATCTCTAAATCTACTCCATTAGGAATCACGACAACTCGGTTATCTGGAGATAATTCTCTCATTTGCCCGGCGTCTTCATCTGTTGTGACAACTACAGTAGAAAACTTAGAGAGAAGGCGACTTTCATAACGATAGAGAAGCGGAAGATAGAGACGATCTCGCCAAGGATTATCCGAAGTTTGAGTAGCTAATTGACTTTTACAGGTTCTATAGAGAGAACTGTGACTATTGATAATCGTTCTAATTTGCTCTTTCCAATGGGGACGGATATAGATAGCATTGACACTATGTTCAGAAGTAATCACTTGATATTGACCCGATTCTACTGCTTGATCAAGCCAAGTTTGTAATTCTAAAGAATAGAGAGAACTCACATTAGGAGGAGTTCCCTCAAGGAGAAAACGGGTAAAACGAGAAAGTTTAGAGAGAATACCACCAGAAACCTGATTAGGACGAGGGAACAATTTTAACTCAGTCACAAAACTTCCCAGTTTAGCAATCTCATCTTCAGTCACATCCGGTGTCTGTTGAGTCAGCAGAGTAACAGAATGATTTTGAATTAAATCTTTAAGAAGATTAAAAGTTCTTACCTGTGTTCCCCCACGTGAAGGGGGATAGGGAAAAGTAACACAGATCATCAGAATATTCACTGTCCTGTTAACCTAGCTTCAATCATCATTCTGACTACATCCGGTGTTTTATATTCAGCTTGCCAACCTAATTTCTGTAAAGCTTTACTAGGATTACCCTGACTAAAACGTAAATCACTAGGACGCAGAAGCTTACTATCTATAACTAGATGATCTTGCCAATTTAAGCCGACACAACTAAAAGCTTGAACAATGAACTCCTCTAGAGAATAACTGCTTCCTGTGGCAATTACATAGTCTTCGGCTGTCTCTTGTTGCAGCATTCTATACATTGCTTCAACATATTCCGGGGCCCATCCCCAGTCTCTTTCGATGGAGACATTACCTAGATGCAAAGAATCTGAACTACCTTGCTTAATACGACAAACAGCAGCAATGATTTTTTGAGTGACAAAGCGTTCAGGTCTTAAAGGTGATTCATGGTTAAATAGAATACCTGAACAAGCAAAGAGACCATAGGCCTCCCGATAGTTAGCTACTTCCCAAAAAGCAGTAGATTTAGCCACTGCATAGGGACTGCGTGGATGAAAAGGAGTTTCTTCATCTGCAGCTTGTTGACCGATATCACCAAAACATTCACTAGATCCAGCACTGTAAAATTTAATGGGAAATTCTAGAAAACGGATCGCCTCTAAGAGATTTAGGGTACCTGTGGCAATACTATCTAGAGTTTCTACAGGCTGTTCAAAAGATAAGCCGACAGAACTTTGACCTGCTAAATTATAGATTTCATCTGGTTTCTCTTTCTTTAAAACCTGTAAGACGCTGCGAAAATCAGTTAAAGACATTGATTTTAAAGAGATCTCCTTTTGAATACCTAAACGTTTCAGGTTGCCAAAAGAAGACATCTGCGCATCCCGCGAAGTCCCATAGACCTTATAACCTTGCGCAAGTAAAAATTGAGCTAAATAAGCTCCATCCTGTCCAGAAACTCCACAAATTAAGGCTTTTTTAGTCATTTTTTCCTAACTCTTTAATAACGGCACCTAGATAACCTAGCTGACCATAAGCATAGACTAGATTATCAAACCTGACAGCCGGGTCTCGAAAATATTTAACAGATTTATAAAGTCCTCGAATAATTCTCTCGCTTCCTCTGCCTAATTGGGCTATTCCTGCACGTCCAGCGATCACTTCTCGATAATGTTCACTAATACCTTGCCACCAGCTACGCCGCAGAAACCAGCTTGCTTGCAGCCTTTCAGGTGCCACATGATGAGCGACCCAAGCATCGGGAAGATAAGCGACTCGCCATTCTTTAGAGATAGCTAATTCGGTCATGTAAAGCTCTTCATTAGAAAGAAGACGGGTTCCTATCCTACCTAATTTGAGATCAAAGCCGCCTACTTCTTCTAAAAAACTACGTCTGATTGAATAGTTTAAACCTCTAGGGGTCAGTCTTGCTTCTTGAATATAGACTTTCTCATCTCCTAGATCGTAAAGTCCTAAACCTGCAGATAACTCCTCTGATAACCAGGTAGGTGTGGTCACATTAGGAGGGTAGATGAGGGTAACTTTTCCCCCTGCAATGGCTAATCTTTGATCCTCTTGGTAAGCTGCTAAAAGAACTCTCAACCAACTAACACTGGCAATCGCATCATCATCTAAATAAGCTAAGATCGGGGCTGAAGTTTCCCCAAAGCCTCGGTTACGTGCTACAGAAAGTCCTAATGTCGGTTCATAAACGTAGCGTAAGCGGGCATCACTCAGACGAGATTTGACAATTTTAGCTGTGTCATCACTAGATTGATTATCGACAACTAATATATCAAAATCCGAGCAGTCCTGCTTCAAAAGACTATCAATGGCCAACCCTAGATACTCTTGGCGATTATGGGTACAGATAATAGCTGTGATCTTTGCTTCAGGCATTGGACAATTCCTCTGGACTCCTATGCTAAACTCTAACTCAATAAGATCATTTTTCCAAGCTAAATTTTAAAGAATGAAACGTATTGCAGAGGTCTTAAAACAAGGACAACCTCAAGAAGAAGTGACTATAGTGGGTTGGGTTCGTACTAAAAGAGAATTAAAAGACTTTACTTTTTTAGAGGTCAATGATGGTTCCTCTTTGGCTAACTTACAGGTAGTTTTAGATCCGACTCTCGATAATTACCAGACTTTTTTAAAACAACTTAATACAGGTGCATCATTACAAGCTACGGGTCTTCTCGTCCCTTCTCCTGGTAAAGGACAAAATATTGAACTCAAAGCAACCATGATCACAGTCTATGGGGAGTCAGATCCCGAAGACTACCCCCTACAAAAAAAGCGTCATTCTTTTGAGTTTCTCCGAACTATTGGTCATTTGCGCTCTCGTACTAACACTATGGGTGCGGTGCTGCGGGTTAGGAATGCCTGTTCTGCTGCGATTCATCGTTTCTTTCAAGAGAGAGATTTCCTATGGATACAGACCCCAATTATTACCACTAGTGACTGTGAAGGCGCAGGAGAACTTTTTACGGTAACTAGTCTAGATTTGGAAAAGTTACCCCGTACTCAGAATCAGAAAGTAGATTATAGTCAAGATTTTTTTGGAGGTAAAGCTTATTTGACAGTCAGTGGACAATTAGAAGCAGAAGTGATGGCCATGGCCTTTAGCAATGTCTATACTTTTGGTCCAACTTTTCGGGCAGAAAACTCTAATACTTCCCGTCATTTAGCTGAGTTTTGGATGGTAGAACCTGAAATGGCTTTTTGTGATTTACAGGGGGATCAAGACTTAGCTGAGTCCTTTTTGAAGTATATCTTTAAGTCGGTTTTGGCAAGTTGTCCAGAGGATCTGGAGTTTTTTAATCAACGCATTGATAACAGTGTTTTAGCTACTGCAGAGAGTATTATTAATAATCAGTTTGAGCGCCTTACTTATACTGAAGCGGTCTCACTTCTAATTAAGGCTGAGCGCAGTTTTGAGTATCCTGTGGAGTGGGGTATTGATTTACAGTCTGAACATGAACGCTATTTAGCCGAGGATTTGTTTAAAAAGCCTGTTATTGTCACTAACTACCCCAAAAACATTAAAGCCTTCTATATGCGCTTGAATGAGGATAATCAGACTGTTGCTGCTATGGATATTCTTGTACCTAAAATAGGTGAGATTATTGGGGGTTCGCAAAGGGAAGAAAGACTAGATATCTTAGAGAAAAGAATGCTCGAACAGGAGATCTCCCCTACTGAATTATGGTGGTATTTAGATCTACGTCGCTATGGTACTGTACCTCATGCAGGTTTCGGTCTGGGTTTTGAACGCCTCGTGCAGTTGATGACTGGGATGGCTAATATTCGGGATGTCATTCCCTTTCCTCGGACTCCAGGTAGTGCTGAGTTTTGATATTTACATCATATCCCATGCAGCTAAGACTAATCTCTGTGTGCGATCTTCTCCATATTGTTTAATCTCAGGTAATTTGTTATAAACTGTAATGCTTTGAATAAATGTCAACACTTTTACCCTGATATCTTCATCAGTTAATTCAATTGTAGCTTGATTTATTAACTTTTTAGCTAAAGAAGCCGTTTTTCCAGGAGTTTCAACAAATAATTTTGTAATTCCAATCGCTAAAGACTCATCATTATTTGAAAGCTCATTAAGATAAATACAACGCACATGATGTTCCCTCAAAATTTGATAACGCTTATGAGGTGGAGTTTCATGATTACGTCTGTCATAAATAACTATTGCATACCATTCAGGGTTAACTGGTTTAGATTGACGGAAATAAAGGAAAATTTCTCCAAAAAGTCGTTCATAAAACTCTTCATCTTTGTAGGTTTGTAATTCTACAAAGTATAATGGCTCATTTTCAAAACCTTGAATAGTAGAAAATAAGCCATCTAGTCGAAAAGATTGTTGTTTAATTTCTGGTGCAATAAACTTATAAGCACTAGTACTAGTCTCTGGTTTTCCTATTAATTCAAAAAAAATTTCTGGAAAAATTTTAAATATTTCATAGAATATAGTGTCTGTTTTCATCTCTTTTTTTTCAATTCGCTTGCCTAAATGTTAAACCATTTGGCTCTCTTGATGTTATGGTTATAAGTTTTTTTAATCATTCAAACAAGCTAATAAACTCGAATGCGATTTTTCTGCCTGTAGGGTAGTAAGTTATCAAAGTTGGAAAAGCCATAGCCTTGTCGCTTAATCAACTTAATTCTATTGTTAATTCCTTCCATTACACCACTGGTAGTTATGTTCTGAAAATCTTTACATATACCTTCAAAATGATTACGTATAGTTGGTGCTGTTTCAACCTAAAATATCTGGGCTAATTTTAACCAAGATAGTATCCTTTTTTGACCAGTTTTGACTGTTTTACTTGTTTCATAAATTTCCCTAAACCCCTCCTACCCTACGGGCGGCTACGCCTACATTTCATAGGCAATTCTTAGACATTCTGAGACTTTTAAAATCTCCTCTAACTCCTTACTTTGTTCACTAGTTAGGTCTTTTTTATTTATTAATAATAAATACTTACTGCCTCTGCTTTTTATTCCAAGTTTCCATCGAATTTTATTTAATTCTTTATTGACCGCTTGCCTCACATGAAAACGTTACACCAAAAACTCAGGAGAGCCAAGACGTTTATGGAATAAAACAACAAAAGCGATTCGTTTTTATATCAGTAGTTTAGAAAATAATGCGCTATAAAATTGCTAAAGCTATACTCTACCCTTCGGGAACTACGAGAAGCTTCGCTACGTAGTTATTGGGGAATTGAGAATACTTTACATTGGACGTTAGATGTGACGTTTTGTTTGTTCAAGAACGCTTCCTTGTGTGTTCGCCCTTGGAGCCTTGAGGAATGGTTGGATTGCTATTGGTCATAGTTTGTAATTGGTTATAAGAACTTCTTTAATTTTTCCCCTTTTAGCTCCATTAGAGTTAATCGACCTTGACGCATCAACAAAATCAATATTAAATTTATGGTATAACTCTGATATTAATGAAGTTGAGGAGTTGGATAGCATAAATCTTATTCCCCTAGAATCAAGTCGCTCGCATAGGTCTCTAAGGGCTACTTGCATGGAAAGGTCAAAACTATCCTTGCTGTAATTGGTAAAGTTTGAGGTGGTGTTGAGTGGTAAATAAGGGGGGTCAAAATAAACAAAGTCCTTAGAAGTAATTTTATTCTCTATAGATAAAAATGAATCACCAATTAAGGTCACATTCTTTAATACTTCACTACAAGCTCTTAAATTGTTAGCATCAAGGATTTTAGGATTTGTGTATCTCCCAAATGGGACATTGTACTCTCCTTTGGAATTTACCCTATATAGACCATTGAAACTAGTCTTATTAAGATAGATAAATCTACTAGCTTTCTCTATTTCAGTCCAGTTTAAGTAATCTAGAAACCTATCAACATTACGGATTTTATAGAAATAATCTTTTTGATAATTATGTTTTAATAGGTCTTGAATAAGGTCTTCTACGCTATCACGAACAATTTTATAACAATTAATTAAATCATCGTTAATATCTATAAGAACTGACTTTTTTGGCTGAAGATGATAGAAGAGTGCTCCACCCCCTAAGAAAGGCTCGTAGTAGCACTCAAAATTAGAAGGTATACGTCTTATTAATTCTGGTAAAAGTCGAGACTTTCCACCTGCCCACTTAAGAAAAGGCTTGCACTTAACTTTGACGTTTTCCTTGAATTTTTGAATTACTATCGTTTTCATTCTATTTCTCTTTAGCAATATACACTCTAAGTTTCTCTCTAAAACTACTCTAGTGAATATTCTTTTAACATTTCCGCAAAAGGCATCCACTGCCCATAAGTTGTAGCTTCTGTGATTTAACTTTGAACTATCTAGGAACGGGAACTTTTTTCAAAATAGAAGAGATAACCGAATCAATTTTTATCCCATCTAGAAGTGCTTCAGGATGTAAAATTAAACGATGGATCAACAGAGGGAAAGCAACCGCTTTGACATGATCAGGAGTGACGTAACTATGTCCTTTTAAATAAGCTTGTGCTTTACTACTTTTTAACCAAGCAACCGCCGCACGTGGTGATGCACCTAAGACTAACTCTGCAGATTTACGCGTACTTTCAATTAAACTTAAGATATAGTCTAAAATGCTCTCTTCTACTGTAATCGACTGAACTTCTTGACGTAGATTGATGATTTCTTGCATGGTTGCTATCGGTTCTAATCTCTCTAAATCTACTGCTGTCTTAGATTGTACATTTAATAAGATCTTTTTCTCTGCTTGGCGTTCAGGATAGCCTATTAAGAGTTTGAATAAAAAGCGATCTAATTGTGCTTCTGGTAAAGGGTAGGTTCCTTCAAATTCTAAAGAATTTTGTGTAGCAATAACCCAGAAAAACTCAGAAAGAGCTATAGTTTCTCCATCTAAAGATACTTGTCTTTCCTCCATTGCTTCTAAGAGGGCTGCTTGAGTTTTAGGCGGTGTTCTATTAATTTCATCAGCTAGGAGAATATCTGTAAAAATAGGACCTTGTTTTAAGGTAAAGCTACGAGTATTAAAATCAAATATACTAGTTCCTAAGATATCGGAAGGTAAGATATCGGGTGTGAGTTGTATTCTCTTAAAGTCAGCTTGAATTAGTCTAGAAATTACCTTGACTAAGAGAGTTTTTCCTATACCTGGTACTCCCTCTAGAATTACATGACCACTACTCAGAAGCGCCACTAATAGCTGTTCAACAATAGAAGACTGTCCAATAATTATTTCTTCTATTTGTTCTCTTAAGGTAAGTAAAATCTTGTTTGACATATTTTTATCTGATTATTATTTAGTAACTATAGCATGGATAGATTGCCATCTTTTTAACCAGGCTATCACATCTCCATCATTCAGTGAGCCTAAGTCTTTAGTTATTTCTAAAACTTGCTGAATTTCTTTAGAAGAGTGTTGAGTCTGTTCCTGCCAAGCTTGATAAATTATATTTTTATCTAATAAAACCTCACCTAAGCCTAAAGCTTTTTGTAATTTACTTTGTTCTTTTTTCATAATTGTTTCTATAACAAAATACCGACTTTCTGCCTTTTCTAAAACATCTCCTAAAGCCATAATATATGCTTGACTATTATTGACTTTTATGCTAGGCAAAGATTTACTTTTTCCTAGACGAATATTTAAACCTATGATTAAAATACATAATAAAATTGTTACTTGAATAAAGACAGGATACAGGGGAGTATTTTGTAAATATTGAAAGATATCTTTAGCTGTTTCTTTAAGTCGAGTTTGGGGGTCTTTATAGCCATGAATATACTCATCTATCCAAACCTCATAATTAGGCGATGGTTGAACAAGTCCTGCTAAAAATTCATAATTAATTAGAGGTTTTGGATAAGCATTAGCTGCTAAGTAAGGAGTAGAGGAAAAAATAACCTTTTCCTTACTTAAATTCTCACTCCAAACGATAGCACCAAAATCATCTTTAAGTATAATATTGTTATTATACTTAACAGTTTCTCTGCGGGTTGTTTCAATTTTAATTGAACTTGAATCTTGAGAAATAAGAGTAGTAAAAGGTGCATTAGTTGAGGAAGTACGAAAGCCCAAAATAACTAAGCGGTTGCCTTTATCTAGCCATTGCTTATCAGCTTGGGAATAACCCACAGCTTGCCAATTTCCATAAACTCGTAATAAAGTTATAGGTACTTTAGAAGTAGCTTTAACCAGTTCTTCAGAGGGTTTTTGCCAACGTTTAATAGTCGTCCCCTTGTCCGACATATATTGATACCAACCAGCATAACCATCAGGACTATAATTATAAGAAGAACCAGAAGATGTTTGATTATTCGTTGGCTTCAGCAAGAAAAGATATAGAATAAAAGCAATAGCTATAACTCCAATAATGAGGGATAATCTACGTTTAGAATATTTCATTTTTTTCTATCTCCTGATAAGCATTTAGACAGCTTTGCCAAGTAGTAGAAGAAGGCATAATCCCACCAAAACAGATATCTTGATGGATATCTAGTAAAGTCTGATAAGAACCAGAACAGGGTGAACGTCTAAGGAGAGACCAATATTCTCCATCAGTACGACTAGCTTGAGCAACAGCAACTTTTCTGTAATCTATATTTTGTAACATCGCTTGATAAAGACATAAACAGGCCTGTTCATAATCACCCTGACGTTGATATTGTTCTGCCTTAGCTGTCCAATTTTCTCTAGTTAAAGGTAACTCTATTATTGTCGAAGAAAAATCAGGTCTTTTTCCAGTTAAAAGCCAAGATAAATAGGGTTTAAATTCCTGCCAAAGAAACCAAGCAATTCTCAAAATAATCAGAACAAATAAAGTCCAGAGGGAAAATTTAATGATATTTTGCCATAAAGGAGAATTTAACCAAGTTGGCAGGTTAATTTTAGGGAAAGATACAAGAGCATTAGTGGTTTGTAGTTCCCACCATTCGGTAATTTTCTGCCCGAATTGGGAAACTTGCCAATTCCAACTAGTTAATTGATAATGATTGACAGTCATCTTACCCTCCAAGGAGACCCGCGCCACACTAAGCAACGGGAGGAATTGGAGACCATTAGGCGTATCTTATGCAACATAACTGTAACCATCCTTTGAATGAACTATCCACTACCTATTCCTGTCTAGCAAGCTAGCCAGTTATTGAGGTAGGGGTTTCTGACGTTTCTACCCTACCCTACGGGGACTACGTCTACGGGCTGACTACCGCCTTCGGCGGGCAAGCTACGTCAACGAGGCAAGTTGCCTAAAACTACCGCAGCTTTTAGGTAGAGCTTCCCCCTCCACGTTTTTAGAGGACAGTTCCTGCCCCCTTACCCAAGTTAAACAAACTTGGGCAGCATTTACATCTCTATCTTCGGTATGCCCACAATGAGAACAAATATGAAGCCTATCTGCTAAAGTTTTAGGCGTTAATTCCCAACAGCTATTACACCTTTGAGTAGGTTTAATCTTCTGTGTGGGAACCTCTACATATACTCCTTCAGCTTCAGACAGTTTATATTGGATGGCATCTTTAAGATAGCCAATACCAACATCAAGCATACTTCTATTAAGTCCTGCTTTCTGTTTCTTTTGAGTCTTCCCTTTGCGAGTCATACCTTTTATATTGAGCTTTTCTGTTGCTACGAGTGAATCATTCTTTACTATCTCGCTTTGCAGTTTGGTGAACCCAATTCTGTCCTTGATTAGCTGATTTTCTAACAGCTTTAGATACTTTAGTTTGAGCTTTTCTCCAGTTCTTAGAAGCTTTAACCTTCTTCTTATAGTTTGGCGCTCGCTTTCTCCTCTTCTGTTTAGAAAGCTGTTTAACCTTTGCTAGTTGAGTCTTATAGAACTTAGGTGGTTCTATTAAATCTCCATTACTAGTAGCTACAGCAACTTTACAACCAAAGTCTAACCCAATAGCACCTGTACCCGTTGTTCTCTCTGGTTGACAATCAACAGTTATGCTTGCGTACCATTTGCCGTGACGACAAAAGACAGTGCAAGTAGAGACCTTTCCCCACGTTCTCGCTTGTCCTCTCATTTGAAGTTTAAGCTTTAAGTCCTTTAATTCCAGATAGCCATTTTTACCATCTGAATGAACCTTAAAGCCTTGTCTTGCATCGGGATAAGTCCATCCTGAATAATGTCTAGATGCTTTAAACTTAGGATAACCTGACAACCCTTTAAAGAATCTCTGGTAAGCGATATCAACACGTTTAAGCGTTGCTTGCCAAGCCATAGAGTTCAGAGATTTATTTGCCTTCTTATTCGCCTAATCTAAATCTGATAGAAAGACTCTGGAAATTCGTCAAAAAGAAATGTTTATATGCCAAATATTATGACAACTTTTCTGAGTTTTCTTCTGCTATTTATGGATGTCTAAATGATGCCCATCTGAAACATAAAAAAGAGCTTGATTCCTTGCTTACTCTACGACTTCAGAAGTTTAATAAATCTCAGATTATGCCCGTTTAAAGTATAGACATGGTTGCGTCTTTTCCTTAGAGTAATGTTTGCTTAGATAATGTTAGAGAAGTTTGTCGTGTTACTAGCACTGTCTTAACCCATTAGGACTTTTTAACTAGTAACCTCAGAAGCACAGAACTAGCAAGCATTCTAGGGTGAGATGGCTTCTTTAACGTAGTTCTTTTGGAACTGAATCGGGTAACCTTGAGCTATAAAGCCCGCGTTGTCCCTGTACTCAGGTCAGCGTCGGGTCGGTTACATGGCTTTTTTAAGATTTAAACAAAGCTCCTGCATCGATTTTAGATCACCATGAGCTAGACATTTGACAAAAGCACTGCCAACAATTACAGCATCTGCGCCCCATTGTTTAACCTGAGAGGCTTGTTCAGGGGTAGAAATACCGAAACCCACACCAATAGGTTTTGAAGTGACTTGACGGATATTTTTAAGGATATCTTCAACACCTGTAGCAACTTTGGTTCTGACTCCTGTTACTCCGGTCACACTGACCAGATAGATAAAACCTTGAGACTGTTGGGCAATAACTGTAATTCTTTCTGGTGGCGTTGTGGGCGCTATCAATAAGATAACCTCGATACCTCTAAGACTAGCAGGAATGAGTAAAACATCCGCTTCCTCTAAAGGCAGATCTGGGACAACTAAACCTTTAACTCCAGCTTGGGCAATTTCATCTAAAAAGACTTCAATACCACGAGAAAAAATGGGATTGTAATAAGTAAAGAGGACAATAGGCGCTTTAAGAGTAGGAGAAATATCTTTAACTAGACTTAAAACATCATCTAGAGTGACTCCTTTTTCTAAAGCTCTGGTTGCTGCTGCTTGAATAACCGGGCCATCAGCTAGAGGATCAGAATAGGGTACCCCTAATTCTATAATATCAGCACCAGATTGATCCAGAATCTGCAGTGCTTGAGCAGTCGTTGCTAGATCCGGATCACCTGCAGTAATAAAGGGAATGAGAGCACATTTTTTTTCAAGAAGAAGTGTGTGAAAACATTCAGAAACTGAGACCATAGAACCTCCTAAAATTTAGACTGTTTCTCATTGTCTCATCTAGACAAGTCTGTTGCTATAATCAAGTGCTATAAAAGATGAATCCATATAAACAAAATGAGCAAAGATTGGCAGGAAGTCAGTGGCGGTATTACTGCGCCTAAAGGGTTCAAAGCAGCAGGTATTGCGGCCGGGTTAAAACCTTCCGGTGCGCCAGATTTAACCTTGATTTATTCAGATACTGAAGCTATTGGAGCAGGAGTCTTTACCACCTCTCAAGTACGCGCTGCCTGTGTAGACTATTGCCGTCAAATTCTTGAGGCTAAACCTAGTATTCGAGCTATTCTATGTAATGCTGGTCAAGCTAATGCAGCTACAGGAGAGCAAGGTTTACAAGACACTCTCACCTCTGCACAATGGCTATCTAAAGCCCTCAATATCCCTGCTGAAGCAATCTTATTGGCTTCTACAGGGGTCATAGGCAGACGGATCAATATGGCAGCCTTAGAAGCGGGTATTCCTAAAGTTGTCGCTGCCTTATCAGATCAAGGAGGAGACCAAGCTGCCAGATCCATCTTAACCACTGATTTAGTACCTAAGTCAATTGCTCTAGAAACAATCATCGATCAGCGTCCTGTGCGTATTGGGGGTATTTCTAAAGGTTCAGGAATGATTCATCCCAATATGGCCACTATGTTAGCCTTTATTACCTGTGATGCTGCTGTCTCTACCTCTTTGTGGCAACAGATGTTAAGTCGTGCTACAGATAAGAGTTTTAATCAAATCACTGTAGATGGTGACACAAGTACTAATGACTGTTTAATTGCTCTAGCTAATGGACAGTCTCGGACACCCGCTATTACAGAAATGGGTCCTGCTGCAGAGAAACTAGAAGGAATGTTAACAGAAGTATGTCAACATTTAGCCCGTGCAGTAGCCCGTGATGGAGAAGGGGCCACCTGTTTAATAGAAGTACAAGTGTCTGGGGCGCATGATGATCCTGCAGCACGTCAAGTAGCTAAAACTATTGCAGGTTCTTCACTAGTCAAGTCTGCTGTTTTCGGACGTGATCCTAATTGGGGACGTATTGCAGCAGCAGCAGGAAGGGCTGGAGTCCCTTTTAATCAAGATGCTCTGCGCATCAAACTAGGCGATATACTCTTGATGGAAAATGGTCAACCTCTACCTTTTGATCGTCAAGCTGCTAGTGATTATCTCAAGCAGGCTGCAGCAGGTGCCTATTTAAAAGAAGATACTGTATTGATTTGTGTATCGCTTGGAGATGGTTCAGGTTCTGGTATAGCTTGGGGCTGTGATTTAAGTTATGACTATGTAAAGATTAACGCCGAATACACAACGTAAATTGATTCTTAAGCTGAGGGGGATTTTAAATACACATCAGCTTATACTGAAATTGGCTAAGGCCAAGCCAAAGTAAATAAGAAATTAATAATAAATATCCCCAAGTTTAAGAGGCTGAACCATGAGTGTTACTAAGACTAACTTTGCGATCGATTTAGGAGCATATAAGCAGCTAAGCTTAGATCCGACTAACCCTACTTTGACAGATGAACAGAGAAAAGACCTCAAAGCCAATATCCAACTCTGCCGCGATGCAATTATCTTCTTTACTGCCACAGGCGCAGCTAGAGGGGTAGGGGGACATACTGGCGGTCCTTATGACACTGTTCCTGAAGTAGTCATCCTGGATGCCTTCTTTAGAGGAGCACCTGAGAAATTTGTGCCGATCTTCTTCGATGAAGCAGGACACCGAGTAGCAACTCAATACTTAATGGCAGTATTACATGGTGAATTATCAGCAGAAACACTCCTCCACTATAGAGAAGCTCATTTTGGACTACCAGGACACCCAGAATTAGGACTAACTCCAGGAGTCAAGTTCAGTTCTGGGCGTTTAGGACATCTCTGGCCTTACGTCAACGGGGTAGCCTTAGCTAATCCCGATAAAGTAGTCTTTTGTCTTGGTTCAGATGGAGCACAGCAAGAAGGAGACGACTCAGAAGCAGCCCGTTTTGCTGTTGCGCATGGCATCAATGTTAAATTGATTCTGGATGACAACGACGTGACCATTGCTGGACACCCCTCTCAATATATGTCAGGTTATGATCTCGCCAAGACATTAGGAGGACATGGACTAACAACAATAGAGGGAAAAGGAGAAGATCTAGATGACCTCTACAGTCGCCTTTGTCAAGCGGTGGCTACAGATGGACCAGTCGCTGTTATCAATAAGCGTAAAATGTGCGTTGGTATTGAGGGTCTAGAAGGTTCACCCGAAGGACATGACGTAATTCCCCTCAAGCTAGCTATTGCTTACCTAGAAAAACGCGGACACGCTGAGGCTGTTGCTTACCTAAAAAGCATTCCCAAACAGATTAATCCCTATACCTATCTTGGTTCTAGTTCCGAAATGGGTTCTAACCGGAATGTCTTCGGTGATGCGGTGATTTCTGTCCTGGGTAAACTCAGTGAAACCGAACGCCAAGAAAGTGTACTATGTGTAGATAGTGACTTAGAAGGCTCCTGTGGTTTAAAACAGATCCGTAAAGCCTATCCTGAGATCTTCATCAGAGGAGGTATTATGGAGCGGGCTAACTTCTCTGCTGCTGCTGGTTTTGGTATGGTTAAAGGTAAACAGGGGATTTTTGCTACCTTCAGCGCCTTTTTAGAGATGTGTATCTCGGAAATTACCATGGCGCGCCTTAACTACTCCAATGTCCTCTGTCACTTCTCTCACTCTGGAATTGACGACATGGCAGATAATACCTGTCACTTTGGTTTAAATAACTTCTTCGCTGACAATGGCCTAGAAGATGGTTATGAAACCCGCTTATATTTTCCCGCCGACGCTCATCAAATGAAGGCCTGTGTAGAAACTGTCTTTAATGACCCTGGACTACGCTTTATCTTCTCCACCCGCTCAAAAGTACCTAACATTCTAGACGTAGACGGTAAAGACTTCTATGGTGAAGGCTATAAGTTTACCCCTGGTAAAGATGAAATAATCAGAGAAGGCACTGCAGGTTATATTGTCAGTTTTGGTGAAGGGATCTATCGCGCCCTAGACGCAGTAGAACGCCTTAAAGAAGAGGGGATTGATGTAGGGTTAATTAATAAGTCAACCTTAAATGTAGTGGATGAAGAGATCATTCAAAAAATTGGTCAATCTCCCTTCGTTCTAGTAGTGGAATCCTTCAACCGTCGTACTGGCTTAGGTAGCCGTTTCGGTTCTTGGTTATTAGAAAGAGGCTTAACACCCAAGTATGCTTATCTAGGAACTCATAAAGAGGGTTGTGGTGGACTCTGGGAACAGCATCCCTATCAGGGTATTGATGGGGATGGTATTATCAGTCATGTTAAAGGATTGATTGGCGGTTAATCGCTTTTTAACTAAGCCGGACAAATGATCAGGCTAATAATGAAGTCTGGTTATTTGTCCTAGCTTATCCTTAGAGAGTCAGCCTGCGCTATTCTAGAAGATTAGACCTAGAAAAAGCTTAATTACAAGCTGTACGTTTACCCGATACATAATATGAACAGCATAGAGAAACTGATTAGTCAAACACAAATTGAAGCAGAAAGGGCACCCTTTCCCATTGACCTTGAAGTTTATCAAGCTGCAGGGAAAGTGCCGACCAAGCCAGTTCTCTATGCAGGTAACCTCAAGAGTGAAATCTGTTTTTTTGGCAGAGATTTAGGCAGAGATGAAGTACGTGCAGAACAGCCTTTAATCGGTGCAGCAGGAAAACTAGTCAGAGATGGCTTTTATCTCTCTGTATATGGTAAAAAAAGCCAAGATAGATCCCAAATTAATCAAGCCTGCTGTGAGCGTCTATTATTAACCAATACTGTTCCCTATAAACCACCTGGTAATAAAGCATACCCCACAGAAGTTAAAGAGAGATTTCGTCCCTTCTTAGAGAGGTTACTAGTGAGAGAATGGGAAGGCAATCATCTTATTACTCTAGGTACAGAAGCCTTTAAATGGTTTATCCCTTATCGAGGAAAAGGAGAACTTGTCAAATTCTTTCAGAGAGAAGATAGATACAGTGCCAAGATAGAGGTTAATTTGAGCGCCACTGATGAGCAAGGAATGCAGTATCAAAAATCCGTAACTATTCTGCCCTTACCTCATCCTTCCCCACTTAATCAGCAGTACTATGCTAAATTCCCTCAATTATTGCAAGATCGTCTCAATGATATAGCTTTTTAACTCAAGCCTCTCAACAGACAAAGCAGGTTTTCTTAGTACGAGTTAGTCCTGTGTAGAGAATTTTCTGTAAATCTGGGCAGTAGTGCAGATCATTGACTGCCAAGAAGACATAATCTAAAGAACTTCCTTGCGCTTTATGACAGGTTAAGGCGTAAGCATAGGATACATTATCAAACAGTCCATCTAATTCATAGAACATCGCCCATCTTTTCTTTCTTTCGCTATAGTCAGTCGTCTCTTTTGCTTGTTGTGCTAGTTCTTGAAGCTTTTTCTGTCTTTGAAGTTCACATTGAGATGTCAAGATTCTTAGTTCAAAACAATTATCATCATCAGTCTTCACTGGAACTTTGTAGAAGTCCCACTGTAACTTTAAATTATGCTCCGTCTTATGAGCACCAATGACCTGACATTCTTCAGAGTTATTGAGAATTATCGTCTTTTTTCTTTTTGCACCTCTAAATGCTGGTTTCTTGGCTATCAAAATCTCTCCTACAAGGTATTCTTTGACATCCTTCCCATATATAGCTTGACGAATGGTTTGATTGAAACTTTCTACAGTCTTGTTCCGCCATGCTAAGATTCTGCCTAGATCGGGGTTTTCCTGCCATTCTTTAGAAACAAACATCTCTACAGCAATAGAGATCCACTGTTCTGCTGATAGTTTAGTTATACTGCCATCAGAGGTAGTCTCAAAAGGATATATTTTGCTATTCCATTGAGGTGTAGAACGAATTTGCTCGGCTACTCGAATGATTGCACCCTCATAGCGAACAATCTCGCTTAAAATGGCAGAATGCTTAATTTGGGGACTTGTGGCAATTATTGGTTCTTTCTCGTTAACTGGGGGAAGTTGCGCATCATCCCCAACAAAGATTACTTGAGTTTTTGTCTTACCAATCTCCTCTTGAATAGCCTTAAAATTATCTCGGTTGAGCATCGAAAATTCATCAATAATCACCACATCGTAATCACTTAGACCATCAATAGCTAAATTTTTAGGGAGAAATTCTTGGTTTCCTGTATCTAGATTAATTACAGGTTGTAGCTTTAATAATTTAGCTACTGTGGTGAC
>CASBQB010000366.1 GCA_949127655.1 Chroococcales cyanobacterium PMM_0086
CTTTATGCCCGTACATGGCGAACATCGGATGTTAGTTAAACACGCTCAAATGGCTCATAGTATGGGTATTCCTAAAGAAAATATGGTCATTGTCAACAATGGAGACATGATCGGACTATCCCAAGAGAGCATTAAAATCATCGGAAAGGTTACCTCTGGCATAGAACTAGTAGACCAGGCGGGGATAATTCATGAAAATGTCATGAAAGAACGTCAGCAATTAGCAGAAGATGGGGTGTTAACAGTAGCTGTAGCTCTTGACTGGGATGGTAAGTTAATTGTACAGCCAGAAGTTCATCTACGAGGCGTAGTAACATCGGTTGAGCGCCCACTCTTACAACAGTTAGTTAGTCGTGCAATAGAGCGCCTAATTGCTGAACGCTGGGAAGTCTATCAGCAAAAAGATAATGGCACAAGTTATGTAGACTGGGAACACTTAGAAAGTGACTTAGAAGGAGCCTTGCAACGCTTGGTTAAACGAGAGCTGCAGAGCATTCCTCTGATTGTGATCTTACTGCAACATCCGCAAGGTGAATCTTTAGAATCATCAGGACCGACTAAAACCTATCGAAGACGCAGACCAACAGCAATCTTAGAAGAGGTTAAAAAAGCTTAAAACTTTAGTAAAGGGGTGACCATCACCCCTTATACTACATAATAAAAATAACTTCTTTTAAAGAGCTATGATTTCTAGTAACATTCCGCCAAATCCAGCCCCGCTCAAAGAAATTCAAGAAATGGCTATTGCTATTTCAGCTAGTAGCTTCAACCCTAATCTAATTAACCTAGACTTCCTGAAATTTAGTGGAATCATTCCCACTGACTGGGAACTATCTAGACAACCAATTAGTAATCCTAATATGATTCAGCTATTTTTTCAAAATAGAGTCAGCATTGCAGCACAGCCTAATATGGTGACTTTTATTGAAAATATCGGCACAGGAGAATTTACAGATCTTCTCATTACAGATGTAGCTAAACAGTTTACCCAAAAACTACCTAACGCTGACTACCAGACTGTAAGTTTCAGTCCGAAAAGCGTTATTCCTTTCAAAGGCGGAGCAGATGCAGGTAGACGCTACATCACCCGTACTTTACTCGCTCCAGGTGCCTGGCAAGAAATCGGTAAGGCTCCCATGCAAGCAAATCTAAATTTATTATATGAGTTAGATCGCTGTCAATTGAGTCTCGCCATCAACGAAGCTAATATTCAAATGCCTGATCAAAGTTCTGTACCAGCCGTGCTTTTTTCAGCAAGTTTTAATTATGCTGTGGCTAACTTTGAGCAAAGTGAGCGTCTACATCAGATCCATAAGGGTATTGAACATTGGGATTTAGATCTCTCTGTCTTTAGAGAGTTAATTGAACAACGTTTCTTGACTTCAAATAACACTCTCTTTCCAACAAGTTTTCCTATGAGCTAAGATAGAAAGATTGTCTGTAAATAATCGTCCAAAATAAAACTATGGCAGTTCCTAAGAAGAAAACATCTGAATCAAAACGTGACCATCGTAGAGCACACTGGAGAAAACAAGCTGAAAGACAAGCGGCCAAAGCCCTTTCTTTAGGTAAATCTATTCTCACTGGCAGATCTAACAGCTTTGTCTATCCTACTAAGGATGAAGAAGAAGAAAGCGAAGATTAAAGATCAGAGACTTTTGCTTTTGCCCAAACTTGCTAAATAGAGTCTGGGCAAGGGCTAAAGAAATTTCTTTGCTTTAACCTAGTTGAAGGACTACAATAGAGAAAGAAAAACTAGCTCGCTCGAAAGCCTTGTTAAGAGATAATCTAAGTACAGCTATTACTCCTCAACCAACTTTACAAGCAACCAGTGAAAAGTGGTATGACTATCCCATAGTTGTCTATCCCCATCATACAGACTATTCAGGTACAGTTTGGCATGGTCAATACATCGCTTGGTTAGAAGAAGCCCGCATAGAATGTCTCAGGTCAATAGGTGTTAGCTTTGCTGAATTAGTCAGTCTAGGTTGTGATTTACCAGTTGTAGCACTCTCTGTGCGTTATCACAGGTCTCTTAAATTAGGAGACGCTGCAATAGTTAGAACCCGTATAACAGAAATAGAAGGGGTTAAAATTCACTGGGATTACAAAATAGAATCACCAACATCTCAAGAGGTATATTTAACAGGGAGAGTTACCCTGGTCACTGTTGATCGAGACAAGGGGAAAATAATGCGGGCTATTCCTCCTAATATTAAAGATATTTTACTAAAATTAACTGGTATTCTAGAGTAAAGACTGATGTCATCAACCACAAGTCCATTACCAACTAACTTGAATGAAATAGTTCAGAGATTCAAACGTCACGCAGATCCTAAGCGGCGTTATGAACAGCTTCTCTGGTATGGTAAACAACTAGAAACTATGCCAATTGAAGCCAAAGTCTCAGAAAATCAAGTACAAGGTTGTACCTCACAAGTCTATATTACAGCAGCCTTAAAAGATGGAGTTGTGTACTATCAGGGAGATTCGGATGCACTACTAGTTAAGGGACTAGTAGCACTTTTAATAAAAGGACTCAATGGTTTAACTCCCAGAGAAGTCTTACAAATTACACCTGATTTTATTGAAGAAACAGGCTTAAAGGTTAGCTTAACACCTTCAAGAGCTAATGGATTTTACAATATTTTGCAACTGATGAAGAAAAAAGCTTTTGAATTGACCTCTTTAAGTCAAACTTCTGACTCAGAATAATGTAGTGCAAAAGGACGTGTACAGGTCCAGTTATTGGGTAAAGCTGAAGGCCAACCCATCCTGAGTGCTTCTGGACAAATGGTCATCACGGTTAACTGACAGTCAATCAACTGAAATCCTTCTTTTTCGCACTGCTTGAGGCTATGTTTGAGTATGGAGTCATTTTTAAACTCAATGGTCTTATTACATTGAATACAGACTATATGGTGATGATGGTGGGGATAGGGTTGATTTAGTTCATAGTGCTTATGACCTTCAGCTAGTTCTAGTTCTCTGAGAATACCCATTCTAGTCATTAGTTTGACACTGCGATAGATAGTAGAAAGGGAGATCACCTCGCCTCCTTTTTCTAGTAGATGATGTAGTTCCTCTGCGCTTAAATGATTACCTTTGGGGAGTTCCTGGAAAATATGAAGCAGTTTTTCGCGCTGAGGTGTTAAACGCCACCCTCTAGCGTTCAGTTCAGCTTTCAGTGAAGAAGCGGTGTACGAGGACATGGACTGTTGCTCTCAATAAATATGCCTTATTGACAATGATAAAGGATTTAACTCTCTCTTGACAAGAATCAATCTGACACATTCAAGTCGCTACTCTGCTAGATGAAGTATTAGTGTAACATATTAATATTTGTAAAAAGCAATTGTCAGAAAAGTTATATTCTGTTTATACTACTGACATCTTGTCTTAAAGACGTAAAAGTGTATTAAGGTTGTAGGTATGTGTTGGAGTGGTGAAGCATCGGCGACGTTGGCGGCCATCGGATTAGGTAGTACGGCTTATGTAGCATACAAGGGGGAAGATAAAGCACTGTGGATTCCTCTGGGTTATTTTGCCCTGATGGAATTGTTGCAGGCGATAACCTATACAGTAATTGATCAATGTGGACTGCCGATTAATCAGTTACTGACACTGTTAGGAAGCTTACATATTACTTTTCAGCCGTTTTTTGTAAATGCTATATCCATGCACTTTATTCCGGCTAAAGTAAGAGAGAAAATCTCACCATTTGTCTATGCTATTTGTTTTTTAGGTGCAATATTACTCTTAATTAAAATCTATCCATTGCAATGGGCAGGAAACTGTAATGTTGGTAGTGAACCATTTTGTGGGGAAAGACTTTGTTCAGTTTCTGGAAATTGGCACATAGCCTGGGAAGCGCCCTTAAATGGGATACCTTGGGCGACTTTAGGCTACTATATACCAGTTTTTTTAATGCCGATTATCTACGGTTCTTGGAAATTCACACTTTACCAGCTGTTAGCTGGCCCATTACTAGCTAGACTGTTAACAAATAATATTAATGAGTGGCCTGCTGTTTGGTGTCTGCTATCTATAGGATTATTGTTAATAGTTATCAAGACTCCTATCCGTCAGATTCTCTACACCAAACAGTGGTTATTTTGGGATAATCAGGAATCAGAATTAACTCTAAGTGAGCAAGTTACAACTAGCAAAACTGGCTGATTAACTCTAATCTTCAAAAAATCCTGTATGATGATGACACAAGTAAAAACTTTATCTTAACTAATAAACGTATTAAGGTTTTAAGTATGTGTTGGAGTGGTGAAGCATCAGCTACATTGGCGACTATTGGATTAAGTAGTACTGCTTACATAGCATACAAGGGGGAAGATAAAGCACTGTGGATTCCTCTGGGTTATTTTGCCCTGATGGAATTGCTGCAGGCGATAACCTATACAGTAATTGATCAATGTGGACTGCCGCTCAATCAGGTACTGACACTGTTAGGAAGCTTACATATTACCTTCCAGCCGTTTTTTTTAAATGCTATGTCCATGCACTTTATTCCGGCTAAAGTAAGAGAGAAAATCTCACCCTTTGTCTATGCTATTTGTTTCCTGGGTTCAATATTACTTTTAATTAAGCTCTATCCTTTCCAATGGGCAGGAAACTGTAATGTTGGCAGTGAACCATTTTGTGGGGAAAGACTTTGTTCAGTTTCTGGAAATTGGCACATAGCCTGGGAAGCGCCGTTAAATGGGATACCTTGGGCGACTTTAGGCTACTATATACCAGTTTTTTTAATGCCGATTATCTACGGTTCTTGGAAATTCACACTTTATCACCTGTTAGCTGGCCCATTACTAGCTAGACTGTTAACAAATAATATTAATGAGTGGCCTGCTGTTTGGTGTCTGCTATCTATAGGATTATTTTTAGTAGTCATCAAGACTCCCATACGTCAAATTCTCTATAGCAAACAGTGGCTATTTTGGGATAATCAAGAATCAGAATTAACTCTAAGTGAGCAAGTGAGTGATTAATTTTGATCTTAAATGTATAACAGTTCTATGACAAATTGAATTAAGGATCTATTATGCTTTCCACCATTTTTATAGCTACCTGTGTTTTAGAAGTTGTCGTGATCTTACTGCTGACTTTCTTACCTCGATTAGGTACAGTCGGTAAAGATCTAATTGAAGCCTGTCGAAAAGCACCTTATCTTGACATTATCTTACTGATTATTATTTGGGTTCCTTGGCTAGGTGGTACATTATTAGGTGGCTGGTTAGGCTTTCTAACGAGCTTAGGGGGACAATTGTTAGTTATGCAATCGTGGGTATTCTTACATGAGTTGGCGCATCCTGAAGCGGCAAAAAGCCCACGTATAGCCCGTTTTTTAAGTCAAAAATTTGGTTTGTGGAAGCATTATTTAGCCTTATGGACAACAGCTTTATCTCTGCCAGTCTTTTTCGTCATACGTTTCGCTGAAGTTTTTATCTATCCTCCTCTAATTTGGTTGGTAGAATTTCCCGCCTATGATAACAGTGAATGGGTGACAGTCAGCCGTCAAAAATTTGAGGGACTAGTGGGACATGATTTAATCTGGTGTCTTTACTGTGACTGGATGACGGGAGTTTATTCTTTAGGTGCAGAAATGCTGCGCAATGTAGAGTCCTTTTGGTGTCCTATTCGCTTTTATGATGGGAAAAAATGCGAAAACTGTAAAATAGATTTCCCTGATCTAGAAAAAAGTTGGGTGCCTATTGATGGAACTATGGAAGATGTGGAACAAGTACTCAAAGAAATGTATGATGGACCATACCGTTCTTGGCATGGACACCCAGAACGGAAAGAAGACTAATAGACTGTTCTTAAGGTTAAATATACTGTGAGTCAGTATCTAAATCAAAGAGCATTTGTAGAGACTGAAGACAGCGTTTACGAGCTTCTATATCTTGTTGGGCGCGTAATTGAACAGTAGGTTCGTGGAGTATCTTGTTAACAATAGCACGGGTAAGAGATTCTATGACTTCTTGGTGCTTGCCAGCAAACTCAGTACCCAAACGCGAGAGAGCCTTTTCTAACTCTTGAGCGCGAATATTCTCCATCTTACTACGCAAACAACTAATAGTCGGAACAGTATCTAGAGAACTCCACCAGGAATCAAAAGTTTCTACCTCTTCTTCTAGGAGTGCTTCTGCTTCTTGAGCTATTTTACGACGACTTTCTTGATTTTGAGCCACTACTGCTTTGAGGTCGTCTACATTAAAAGACTGTACCATCAGCAGACCTTGAACATCAGCATCCACATTCCGAGGGACAGCAATATCAATCAAGATCACATTAGAAGTAATTACCCCTTCTAACATACTGCGATTGAGAATTGGTTCAGTTGCTGCAGTACTAGTAAAAACTAAATTGGCTTGAGCTAGAGCGGGCAACATTCCCTCAAGCGGACAAGCATTTAACTGAGCTTCTGGGAACTGATTAGCTAGTTCTTTTATACGGGTACTAGAACGATTAATGATAGTTATATCACTTGTCCCTTTAGCTAAAAGATGTTGAACCAACAGACGAGCCATTTTCCCAGCCCCAACTATAGCTACACGAGAATTAGAGATGTTTTCTAACTTGATATGTGCTAATTCTACTGCTGCTGAACTAATAGAGACAGCACCTGTACCTATACTGGTTTCACTTCTTATTCTTTTGCCAGCCGTGAGAGCCTGTTTAAAGAGCCGATCTAGCAATCTATTAATACTTTTATGCTGTTGAGCTAATTTATGAGTATGTTTAACTTGAGCTAAAATTTGCCCTTCACCTAAGACGAGACTTTCTAAACCTGCAGAAACGCGCATTAGATGACGTACTGCATCTTGATGTAGGAGAATAAAAAGATGACGACGCAGACTAGTTAAAGTTATTTGACTAATTTCCGAGAGAAACTGGGTAATTTCCGTAACGCCTGCTTCAGTTTCCTTGATTACGCCATAGATTTCTAAACGATTGCAGGTGCTAATAATTGCCACTTCTTCAATATGAGGGTAAGCCTTAAGATGAGCCAGAGCGCTTTCTATTTTGGCTTCTGGAATACTCAATCTTTCTCTAATGTCTACGGAGGCGGTTTTATGACTTAAACCCACCACAACGATATTCATACGTTCTCCCAAAAAGTCCTGATTATTTAATCTTTATACTAGAAAAGCCTTTTAAAAATTATCTAACCTTATGTAATGTAAAGGTAATTGAGCTTGAGAACTTAGACTTGTAAAGAAACTTATATTTCCAAAAAAGAAACAACCAACATTGTTCATCAGATACCCCTCACCTCAAATAGTAATGAGGAGTATCTATCCCTGGCTTTAATTAGCGCAGTTGTATTGTTTTAGGTTCATTCCAGAGATGAATGGTATCCACAAAACGAGCAGTTTTAGATTGACTAGAAATAACTAGACTTTGAGTTCTGGCACCGCCACCGAAGAAGCGAACACCTTCCATCAAGGTTCCTGGAGTAATTCCACAGGCAGCAAAAAGGACTGTCTCACCACTAGCTAGCTCATTAGTATTGTAAACGCGATCAGGCTCAGTAATTCCCATAGACTGAAGACGAGCGATATTGCCTTCTTTACTTTCGCCAATTAAACCAGTTTTAACCACTTCAGGATCATAGACGAGTTGTCCTTGAAAGTGACCACCTAGACAGCGCATAGCTGCGGCACTGATGACCCCTTCAGGAGCGGCTCCGATGCCCATTAAGGCGTGAATATTGGTTCCAGCAAAAGCACAAGAAATAGCTGCAGAGACATCTCCATCGCTAATTAAACGAACCCGTGCACCTGCATTGCGTATTTCTTGAATTAGGTCTTTGTGACGAGGACGATCCATGACCACAACGACTAGTTCTTCAACAGCACGGCCGAGACAATCAGAGAGAATCTTTAAGTTTTCGGTGGCAGACTTATTGATATCTACGTGATTTTTAGCGGCTGCAGGAGCTGCTAGTTTTCTCATATAAAAGTCAGGAGCGGCAAAAAGACCACCTTTTTCTGAGATTGCTAGAACTGCCATAGAACCATTTTGTCCGTAAGCGACTAGATTAGTTCCTTCACAGGGATCAACAGCTATATCAATTTCTACTAGTTCATCAGGGTTACAGAAAGTATGAGCATCTTCACGAGTACAGATCCCTACTTGTTCGCCGATGTAGAGCATAGGTGCTTCATCTCTTTCCCCTTCTCCAATCACGATCCGACCGCGCATATGAATCTGATTCATTCTTTCACGCATAGCTTCTACAGCTACTTGGTCAGCGATATTTTTCTCTCCTTTCCCCATCCACTTAGCTGAAGCGATGGCGGCCTTTTCTACTACTTCTATAATTTCTAAGCCTAGTGTATTTTCCACTCTTATTAAACCTCCGAACAATGTCGTACTTTAGATTTA
>CASBQB010000367.1 GCA_949127655.1 Chroococcales cyanobacterium PMM_0086
ACAGTCAACTATACCCTCACAGGTACAGCAACCAACGCCACAGACTATACCTCAATCCCAGTAACAGCGACCTTTGCAGCAGGAAGTGCTACAGCTACAGTACAAGTAACTCCAATAGATGATACAGTAATAGAAGGTAGTGAGACCGCTATACTCACTCTAGCTACAGGAACAGGCTATACTCTCGGAACTGTTAATAATGCTACAGTAACTATTGCTGATAATGACTTCAATCCTACATTATCCATCAATGAGATTACTGTTGTTGAAGGTAAAGATGCAAATGCTTTACTAACAGTGAGTCTTAGCAGTCCCAATACACAACAAGTTACTGTGAACTACTCCACTAGTCCCATTGGTGCCACTGCTAATGTGGACTACAGCAGTCGGACGGGGACTGTGATCATTCCGATCAATACTTCTACTGCTACTCTAAGTATTCCTATCATTAATGACAATATTAATGAACCCGATGAAGCTTTTACATTGAGTCTTTCTAATGCCGTCAATGCTACCATTGACCCTAATGCAGGGATAGGAGAAGTTATTATTACCGATACTTTGAAAAGCGAACTCACTAGGATCTTGTCCAGTGGCACTGAAAACCTAACTCTTATAGGTACTAATAATGTACATGGTACAGGTAATGCAGGTAATAACGTAATTACAGGTAATACAGGTAATAATATTCTCACTGGTGGCGGAGGTAAAGATACCCTGACAGGTGGTGCAGGAAATGACCGATTTAGTTACACTACCTTAACTGATTCACTCTTACCTAGCTATGATGTGATTACCGACTTTAATGCGACTGCAGGTAATGATCTTTTCCTTGTTGCTACAGCCAGAACAGGTTTTATCAATGCGGGATCTGTTACTACTCTAGACAATGCGGGAATTACAGCTAAATTAACTAACAGTAACTTCGGTGCTAACTTGGCTGCTCAATTCTCTTTCGGAACTCGTACCTTTGTCGCTATTAACGATGCTACAGCCGGATTTAATGCCAGTACAGATTCTATTGTTGATGTCACAGGTTTAACTGGTATTCTCAGCAGCGCCAACTTTGTCACAGTTTAAGACCATTTTTCTTGAATCGTAACATAGCCACTTACTCCCCGCTCTGTTTCTAGGAGTTGGGAGTGAGGGTAGGTGTTGATGGAATTTATATGTTTTTGGTTCATGCTATTTTTGTGTAATCTGTGGGACAGGCAGAAAAGCCTGTGAAGTAGAATTAGAAGATGTCACAACTCTCTGCGCTTGTATTAGTGGAGTTCCTCTTAAGGTAGAAAGCTTAAAAATATATACGGCTAATGATCCAGTTTGGTAAGTTAGGACTGTGTTATGTGTTTTAGGGTATATTCTTTAAACCGTTCTAAATCAGCTTGTAAACTAGATTCAACAATACGCCCTAAAAAGAGACCATCCATAATGCGCCCTAAAATACCTGGAATAGCATAGGCGACAGTCAGACGAACGACACTAGAACCATGACGATCATAGAACCTGATAGCCCCTCTATTAGGTAGTCCATCCACAGACTCCCATTGAATAATTTGATGAGAGATAACTTTAACAATACGAGAGAGCCAACTAAATTCTAACCCTCCACTAGCTAACTTCCAACGAGATAGATCTGGATCATCTTCGAGAATTTTAACTGATTCAATCCACTTCATCCAAATAGGCATCTGTTCTAGATCTGACCAGAGGTTCCAGACTAGTTCTATAGGTGCTTCTACTTCTACTTCTACGCTATGCTCTAACCAGTCTGACATCTTTTATTTCTGCTGCTTGTGTTAAAAGTGCTTTAGCGGCCTGTTTTCCTGAAATGGTTGCTCCTTCCATGCTATCAATATAGTCTTGTTGAGTATAACTGCCAGCTAGGAAGAAGTTAGAAACTGGTGTTTTTTGGGCTGGACGATAGACATCCATACCAGGAGCCTCTCGATACAAAGACTGGGCTAGCTTAACTACACTATACCAAGTCATGGTCAATTGCTTAGAGGAGGGGAAGAGTTCGTGCACCTGTTTAAGAACATGATTGGCAATATCTTCATTTTTAGTTTTAATAAAGGGGTCACCTGGAGTTAAGACTAATTGCAGAAGAGAACCTTCTCCAGAACGATAATAGTCTGCAGGACTTGTTATAGCTAAATCAGCAAAACAGGAGAAGTCTGCATCTGCTGTATAGAGTAAATTATCAATACCTCTAGGAGTTTCTACCTGTTTCACTTGACTAGGGTCTTGTAGTTCTGTGACCCAACCATCAAAACGTAGTTGTACAGTAACTACAGGAACCGCTTCTAATTGATAGATATTCTCAAATTCTCGCCATTTGCGCCAAGCTGAAGGTAGAACCTTTTGAACTCCTGGAACATCACAAGCACAGACATAAGCATCTGCTTCGATGATTTCTTCACTTTCCCCTTGAGCTATTCTTAATCCTGTAACCTGAGTCTCTCCTTCTGTTTCTTGGTAGATAATTTCTTTAACTAGACTGCGGGTATGTATTTTAGCCCCTTTATCTTCTAAGTATTTCAGAATAGGTTTATGTAGATATTCATCAGGAGAACCTTCTAACATTCTCAAGATGGATGCTTCTGTTCTAGTAGCAAAGAACTGAAAAATAGTTAACATACAACGGGCAGAAATATTCTCAGTATCAATAAAACCCAAAGCATAAGCGATAGGGTTCCACATTCTCTTAAGACTGCTGTTATTCCCTCCATGTTGCCTAAACCATTCAGCAAAGCTTATCTTATCGAGATCTCGAATAGTGCGCATTGCCCCTTCAAAGTCTACTAAACCCCTCACAATAGGACTAGTACCAAGGGCTAAGCAGTTGGCAATTTTATCGACTGTCGAGAGTTGCGAGGTAGTAAAAAAGGCTTTTAGTCCGTTAAATGGTGCGCCTGTGATGAAGCGAAAGTCTAGTTCACCTATACGACCATCTTTGTTAATAAAGGTGTGGGTATGTTGTTTGAGGCCTAGGTTATCTATCGCCCCAACTTTTCTCATTAAATCAAAGAGATTGTAATAACAACCAAAGAAGACATGAAGTCCCATTTCTAGATGGTTCCCTTCATTATCTACCCAACTACCTACCTTTCCCCCGACAAATGTTCTTGACTCGAATATTTCTACACTACAGCCTGCATCTACTAGTTCTATGGCTGTTGATAGTCCAGCTAGTCCTGCTCCAATAATAGCAACCCGCATTCAGCTTATCTCTATAGTTCCTTTACAGATTGTAACTTATTTTGAGGTTTGCTCAAAACTCCAAACGCAATTGAACAGAAACACTATTTAAGGTTAGAGCAGAGATTAAGTTTTCATAATCTTCTAGTAAGTCAGGTTCAGAACTACCTGGAGTTGACATATCCCTTCTAAGCCATTGAGCAAAGACTTTTTGACGGTTGTCACAAGGAGGGGCATTTTGATAGATTCTCAGGCGTTTTTGACCGCTTCTGCGACAACAAATATAGACTAGAGGATACCCAATAGAAGAGAGAAACTGTCTTAAAATTAAGATAGGAGTAGCTGTTTTAGGAATGGTAATGCCTGTAACTGTTTTAATCTCACTGCGATGTTTAAGAGATAGTTCAGCTAAGTTTTGCAGATCGCTGTCTTGGTTGGAAAGTTCTCTAGTTAGGTCTTCTAAGAATTGAGGAATACCCAATATTTCTAACACCCCTATGCTCGCACCTAATTGAGAGATATTAAAGTCAGGTAAGAAAACCTGCCCTTGTCCTTGTTCTATGACTTTTTGAGCTAGTCGAGCATCACGATCTGCTAAGTAGGGTCTACCCAAAGTTAGAAAGTAATGTAACCTTATTTTAGGGTGCCAGGCTTGATCATCTTTTTGGATTAATTCTGGAGTTACTGGTACACTATAGCGTTGTTTGAGGGCATACTTTCTGAGTGATTGTCTTTGTTTTGGGGTTTTGAGAGGACTTTTTTTCAAGCTCTCATATTCTTCTTCTGTTAAAAGCTTAGCCTTGGCAATAGCTTGGCATTCTGCTTGATAGTTCTCTTCTTGGACAGCCTTAATTACTTCAGTTAAGCTATCACCAGGCGATTTTTTTTCTTCTTCTGCTTTCGATTTAACTTTCTTATTTTTCTCGTCTACAGGATGACCCCAGGCGCGTAAGTGGTTTAAGATACTCTCCCTATAGGAGATCATGCCCACATTAACTCTAATCGCCATTTTAGCCCAACAGAGAAGAGATTCAGCTTGAAAATGTGTGTCAAAGTTATCCCAGCCTTCAATGTCTGACTGTTGCAGAAGGCGTATATTGAGTTGAGTCAGACGCTCTCCTGAAGTTAATAGGGAAGTTAGAGAGGTTGCACCATTGCCAATTTTATTAAAGCCATAATGGGCTGCCCAAATATAACGGGGAATATTTTCTCTAACTCTTCCTAAAGCTTGGCAGACAGATGTAACCGTCTGTACTCCTTGAGCAATGCTCCAAACAGAGGTGAAGTGTCCCTTAATGTCAATACTTATACCTGTTTCAATGGAAGGACTAGCTAGAACTAGATCATATTGCAATAAGACTTCATTGAGATTATTTAAACAGTTATAGGCGGGGTGATCTGGTTCGCCAAGAGATTCTGAATCAATACGCAAGATCTTAAGCTCTGGAAACTGTTTTTTTAGGTAAGACTCTAGGGTACGGGTTCCCCATTGACTTTTTAGTTGCTGTGCCGAAAGAGCAACAAAAGGTTTTCCACCTTTTTCTATCTCTCTAACGAGATCTTTAACTAGACGTTTGGGTGTATTTTCGGGATAATAAAAGATAGGATAGGCATTATCTGTGTCTGGTTGCCAAGTATTCTCAATCAGATAGGGTTGCAGGGCTATTTCTCCCAAGGCAATTAGATAATCAATCGAGATATCACTCAAATCAGCATCAGCAATGTAAACCTGTCCTCCTCCTTCTAAAACATTCTGCATCAGTTGTTTAAAAGATTTAAGAATAGCTACCCGATTACTGCGACAGGTACTAGAGTTTAAGCCGTGCCATAAAACCTGTTCTACTTCATCCAGAATGACAACAGCTTGAGACCAATGTGCGGGATTAAATTGAGCTTGTGATTGAGGATGTAGAGAGTCTATACATAGTCCATAGCCTAGGGTATTATTTTTATCCTTGACCTCTCGGACATATGGTAGTCCAAAGCGTTGACAGAGTTCTTCTACTAGTTTAATACGGTGACCAATCACTAAAACAGGTCTTTCTTCTAAGATAGCTTGCTGGACTATCTGGGCTAAACATTCAGTTTTCCCAGTACCCAGAGGTGATTTAATGGCAATTAATCGAGCATCCCAGGGGACCGAAAGAGTGGGGAGATAGGGCAGATTATACTCTAGGTTGGGACTGTAGGTAAGATGGTTGAGAGTCTGTGCTTGCCAAACTTCTAGAGAAAGAGCATTTTGATAGGCAGTCTCAAAGATCTCTAGGCCATTTTGAGCTATTAAATCATCTACACCTTTACCTAATTGAGCATCCCAAGTGACTACTTTAACTTTGCAGCCACTTTGTACCAATAGAGAACCCATTTTCCGAATGGCTGCATTAACCGCTTTAATGGTATTGGGGCGACTATCTTGATCAAAAACTATATATATTTCACGTCCTGCTTGTGCAAAGAGTTCTAGTTGTGAAATTAAATGAGGTCTACCAATTCGCCTTCCTGTGGCATCTTTGGGGGTACGATAGCCATTATTAACTCCAGGAAGGGCTATTGTTGCATATCCACAACTTAAGAGGGTTCCTGCTTTTTTTGCTCCTTCTGTAATACAGATAGGTATATTTGGGTTTTCAATCAGCCAATGCCAAAAGTCTGGTTGTTCTTGAGCTAGAATATTAATCCCACTCTTTTGGGCTATCTTTTCCCAAAGATGAGGAGGAACACGTAAGGCAAAAAGCCCTGTTTGTTCTTTGGGTGGATGTTCATATTTGATTAACTTCTTATTGTCAGCAGATACACGAGGACTTGTTGGTTTAAAACAACCCCATAGGTCTGAGTTTCCAGTTAAGACATCTACCCCTGAACACCACCATCCTCCCTCTGCGGTATGTTCATAACGTTTGAGAACGTGACTGCTTACTCTTCCATCATTATTCCTAGGAAGTTGATCAGAGTAGAGTAAATAGTCTAAAGAATTTAGTCCCTCTAATGGAGTCACATTGAGGTCTATTAGTTCTTCATCTACACAACTTTGCTGCCACTCTGATCGATAATTCATTTTCCCTCTCTAAACACCAGATATGGCGTTATTAATCCTTCATTATAGAATATAAACTCTATATATGGTGTAGATAATTTAAAGAGAGTGTTCTTGTAGGACTTCCAAAGGAACATATTTGAGTGTAGCCTCATGGGTTGCTTCGAGTAGTACGGGAGGAGCTATACCAGCATCTAGTGCCTCTTTCCAACGGGCTGCACAAAGACACCAATGATCGCCCCCTTGAAGACCAGGAAACTGATACATAGGCATTGGGGTAGAGAGATCATTACCTCTAGACTTACTAAAGGCTAAAAATTCATCTGTAACTCTAGCACAGACAGTATGTACACCAACATCTTGCGGACCTGTTTCACAAGAACCATTGCGGTAAAAACCTGTCACAGGAGAACTACAGCAGACTTTTAGCCTTTGTCCGAGAACATTCTTTGCTTCATTCATAACTTGTTTTAAAATTGCTCACAAGAAAAAGTGTAATCTTTTTAAGTTTATAGTAATTTTATGGGTAACAATAAATGATATAGAGAACCCCACAAGAAAGGCTAACTAAGGGGTTCAAAACACTAAAAGGCTCTTAACATGACACAGATGGTAGAGTTTGATGAGCGCCAAAATTTTAGAGACCATAGATCAAAAGTTAAATAGAGCAAAACTAAATAAGACTAGAGGGGGAAAGCAGCCCGTTAGACCGAATTCCTCAGCCGAAACCTATTGTATTTGACCGAATTTCTCAGTCAAAATTCATTTTGGTGTTTTAACATAGCAAGTGCTTCTTTACCCAGAAGGACAGGTAATGAAGGACAAAAAAATCTAAAAGGTTAAGGGATACTATGAACAACAGATACTCATTTGTTGGCGGTAAGCAGGGCATCTGGCTGGTAACAGATGTGCGAGGCGTTTTTGGTTCGAGTTTAGACCTTGTTGAAAGAGTGAATGTGGTGAATGATGTTGTTGCGGAATTGCCATTAGATAGTTCGTGGGTTCTGCAAAGTTTCGTCAGTAATATTCGCTACTCCAAGCGTGATGAAGTTTCTACTCTTCGGGCGGTGCAGCCTGCGCTAAATCGTTCGGAAGCCGTTTCTGCAGTGCTGATTCCGATCAAAAAGTCTCTCCATTGGTGGGAAATGGCACAAGATGAGCGGCGAGCAATTTTTGAGGAAGAGTCTCATCATACGGCTGTTGGTTTGGAATATCTTCCAGGAGTCGCACGTCGGCTGCTTCACTGTCGGGATCTCGGAGAACCTTTTGATTTTCTCACCTGGTTTGAATTCGCTCCGGAGCATACCAAGGCTTTTGACGAGTTACTACTGCGGATGCGCGCAAGCAAAGAGTGGGAGTATGTCGAGCGTGAGGTTGAAGTTCGACTAGAGCGAGATTATCAGAGAAATTGGGTCTAACAATTGGGTAAACACACAATACGTGCAAAATTTATCACTTTGGGTTAAGCTTTGTAAAGCGATGGGGAAATATGATGGTTAAACATTGCCTAGAATAAATCATTTTAGGCAATGTTTAATCGAGAAACAACCTATCATAAGGCTTTCAGCCATCCTTATTAAACCTAACCAACTTCTCTTGAAGGCAAAGTTATTTTGATAGACTGTAACTCCTGTGTTCGCTTTAATTACCGCGAACCGTAACGGTTTTTTAACACAATAGGAGTAAAAATGAGAAACGAGCAATTAATCGCCCATATTTAGGGAGTAAAATTAATAATCTTTACATTTATTACTGGAGTGTCCTAATTTCCACTTATGTCGGCATAACCTATTTGTACTTCGGCTGTCATTCTTGTTATTTTAATGTTTACTTTACCTAAAATAACCTGCTGAATGTGGGTTTTACTCTTCCGTTTTAACTTTCAAAGAGATAACAGGGGTCTTCTGGATTATTGTAGAAAGGCTATCTAAACTAGTTCCTAGTTGTTCTTGAATTGCCTTGGTTAAGGTTATAGAAAAGTTAATTTCTTGACCGCCTCTATTAACTAATTCTACTAGCTGGGTGAAGTCGGTTTTAATGGTTGTTCTCTCAGTTATTGAGAGTTTAAAAAGGTCTGTCTCTTGGAGATTTTGCGCTTGCATGGCCTTTTTAACTCTTTCTTTGATATCTTGTATCTCTGCATCTAAAATCTTCCACTGGAGTTCTATAGCTTGATATCTTTGCGATAATTCAGTTAAATTTTCAGTTTTAGGTTCAGGTTGTGATTTCTGGATTAATATTAAAAGATGTCGATGAACTTGAGCCAAATAAACTGTATCCATAGCAGCATAATATAGCTGTTGTTGTGTTAAAGGACGCTGTCCCCAATCACTACGTTGTTCTTTTTTATTAACTTCTTTAAATTTAGCTAAATTCTCAGCCAAACTTTTAAGACTTAAACTTCTTAAAGGTAATAGATGATAAGGTATTTGTTTAGCTATTTCCCAGGTACAGGTAACATTTTTAGCTGAATCTTTCCCTAAAAATCTCAAGTCATATTTTGCATTATGAAATATTTTCTCAATCTGCTCATTTTGCATTATTTTTTTAATAAAAATATCGACCACATCAGGACGCTCTAAAACATCTAATAGACAAGTTCTAGCAGCTGTCAAATCATGGGGATAAGCTAAAATTTGAATTAAAGATATACGAGGTTGTTTAGTATTATAGTCTGCTGTTTCAGTATCTAACCAAAGGGTCTCTACTTCCGTTAAATCTTCTATTAAATTTTCAATGTCTTCACTCTCTTCTAAAAGATACATTAGTAGGCAATAGGTAATTTAATGATCTGCGACAATTTTAACCCTTTCTTCAGTCTTTAATGTAGGTTGTTGAATTAAACAGGGTAAACCCGCATTCATTAACCCTTTTTTGAGACGTTCAGGGGTATCTTGAAAAAGAATAAATAAGGGTAAAATACGCTCAGCTTTGTCACTAAAGATATGTTCTTCACTAAGTGGCATCAACCATTCATAATCTCTTTCTAAATATATCTGTGTTTTGCGCCAACGTCCCAGTAATTGAGAAAACTCTTCATCTGGTCGGTGAATAAAGACTAGAATTTCTACACCTAATTTAACCTTCCATTCGGGATCACACATTAAAACAGCTAGATCACAGGGTAATTGAATAGCTAAAGGAGAACCAGCGGTTATACTTTCATCTATGGTCGAATTACGACAAGGACGAATTTTGACAATTGGTAAGGGTATTGTAATCACACTATCTTGAGGACGACGCAGACTAGGAACCATTTCTAAATAGGGTCGATACTGCCTAAGTAAAGTGATGATTCGCTCACGTGAGCAATATTCTGATAAGAGTAATTCGTATTCTGACACTTTGCTAGACATCTTTTTAAAAATAGCATATAAATATAGGAAAATGGGAGATTATTTAAGGTTCTCCCATTTGTCCACAAAGGGCATTAACCCAATTTATCAAAGACAGAGAACAGAGGTAAATACATAGATAAAAGAATTGTTCCGACAATGACGGCAACAAAAACCATCATCAGTGGTTCTATAATACTAGTTAAAGCTTTAACAGCCTGTTCAACTTCATCTTCATAAAAATCAGCTACCTTCATCAACATCTCATCAAGTTCTCCTGTCTCCTCTCCAATACTGATCATTTGTATTGACATAGGAGGAAAAACATTCGCTTTTTGAATAGCGAGACTCATCAGTCCACCCTGTTGAATATCAAATTTAGCTGCTTGGACTGCATCGACTATGACCATATTCCCAATAGTTTTACAAACAATATCCATCGCTTGTAATATCGGTACACCAGAGCGGATTAAAGTCCCTAGAACGCGGCTAAAACGAGCCACAGCTGTCTTTTCATTCAGTTCCCCAAATAGGGGCATTTTCAACATAAAACCATCAATCTGACGACGACCTAAAGGGGTTTTATAATACTGTTTGAGAACAAACATGGGGACTCCAATTATAATAGGGAGAAGCAACAACCCAGGAAAAGAACCCAGAGGACTCTCCGGGTGGCCTGTTAAAAAGTGGCTCAATGCGAGCATCATTAGAGTCAATGCTGGCAATGTAGCATTAATAGATTTAAAAATCTTGTCAAAGATAGGAATCAGAAAGATGGTCATCCCAAAGAAAGCGAGTAGGGCAATCACTAAAACTGCAGTAGGATAGGCTAGGGCTGATTTAATTTGGTTTTGTAGTTTAGCCATATCTTCTAACAACTTAGCTAAACGGTTGAGCACTTCGTCAAGTACCCCCCCACTTTCGCCAGCTTCCACCATAGAAACGTAGAGATCATCAAAACATTTGGGATGTCTTTTTAAGCAATCTCCTAAATTACTACCTTGTTGCACTTCCCCGCTAACCTCTCCTAGAGCCTTTTTCATCAAGGGGTTAGTAGATTGCTCTTGTAGTATACCTAGACACCTGACAATAGCTACTCCAGCATTGATCATTACGGCAAATTGGCGGGAAAAAATGGCTTTATCTTTGATGGTAACGCCCCCTGCTAAGTTCTCTAAAAAGGCAAAATTGACATCAAAGCCAGATTTTTGCACTTTACCAACTTTGGGGAATTTTGCTCGGAAGAAAGCATAAGCCTGTTCTACAGATGAAGCTTTGACGCTTTCTCTAGAAACCTTACCTGAAATATCTGTAACTTGGGCAACAAATGTGGGCATAGCAGACTCAACTAGAAAAGGGTTGATTTAAAATTAAACTAGGCGCGTGGTTTGGCTGTTTTGGTGGTCATTCCAGCGCTGGCTGCACCATCTAAGATTCTTTGTAATTCATCGGGGCGGGCACTTTTAGCTACTGCCTCTTCATGGCTAATCACTCCATTCATTACTAGGTTAGAAAGAGTCTGTTCTAGTGTGTGCATACCTAATTTTGCTCCTGTTTGAATGGCTGAGTACATCTGTGAGGCTTTTCCTTCCCTCATTAAGTTGGCAATAGCTGGAGTCACAATCATGATCTCTTGTACCAACACACGACCAAATTCTCCAGGTTTTGGGGCTTTCTTCTTCGCTAAACATTGACTAAAGACTGCTAGAAGAGAGTTAGAAAGCATCGCTCGAATTTGCGATTGTTGATTGGCTGGGAAAACATCGACAATTCTGTCAATCGTACTAGCAGCAGAACTGGTATGGAGAGTAGCAAAGACCAAGTGACCTGTTTCTGCAGCTGAGATAGCTAGAGCAATAGTTTCTAAATCCCGCATTTCCCCTACTAGAATGATATCGGGATCTTCTCGCAGAGCCGCTCTTAGGGCATTAGCAAAGCTTTTGGTATCTTCCCCTTTTTGGCGTTGATGGAAAAGACTTTTAGCATTAGGGAAAACATATTCAATAGGATCTTCAATAGTTAATATATGTTCTGATCTAGTACGATTAATCAGATCTAACATAGCGGCCAAGGTTGTTGTTTTGCCTGATCCAGTCGGTCCAGTTACTAAGATTAAACCTCTTGGACGTTCTGTCATATCTCGGATAATATCAGGTAGTCCCAACTGTTCAAAGTTAGGGATTTTTGAGGAGAGTGCACGTAAACAAGCTGCATAGCAACCTCGTTCTTTATAAACATTGATCCGAAACCGCGCTAGTCCTTTTACCCCATATGAACAGTCTAATTCCCAGTTTTGCTCTAACTCTTTCCGTTGGTTATTGTTGAGCATACTAAAAATCAGACGCTGACTCTCTTGAGGGGTGAGGGGTTGATCGTCGATTGGATTGAGCTTACCACTGATCCGAAAATAAATAGGTGCTCCTGCTTGAATGTGCATATCGGAGCCACCCATTTCTACTAATTGCTCCATCAAGTCTTCTATTATCAAGTCTGCCATCGAAAAGACCTCCTATTTTCTAAGAGAATGCCCAATTTACAGTCTAAATTAATCAGCAAATTTTGAAGTCATGCAGTAAGGGCAATCTAGCCATTCAGGTTGTAGTTCTGCATTGCAGCACTGACAAGTTAAACTACTCTTGCGCTTGGCTTTTAGCTCTGACTCTAAACCAGAATCAGTAAAAGTTACCCTTTCTACCTCTTCAAAAGTTGTATAACCTTCTCTAACTAAGTTTAAACTGTAGGCTAGAAGAGTAACCATCCCTTCTTCTACTGCTGTTTCTTTGATCCGATCTGTTGTTGCTCCTTGGTTAATCATATTTTCTAACTTTTCAGAAATTTGCATCACTTCATACACACCAACCCTCCCCTTATAGCCAGTACCATTACATTTTTTACAAAGTGTTCTTTGCGCTTTACTTTCGAGAATTTGTTCACCCGTCAAGGTATTAGATTTATATAAAGTCAATTCTCCCTCGTCCCCAGAGATAGAAAATCCAAAACGGGCTAATTCAGCTTTAGTTGGGTTATAGGGAATGCGACATTCAGAACAGACTTTACGCATTAGACGTTGGGCCAAGACCCCTAGTAAGGCACCTGAAATCATAAAAGTTTCGATACCCATTTCATCTAAACGTGCAATCGCTCCTGCTGCATCATTTGTATGTAATGTTGTTAAAACTAAGTGTCCTGTCAAGGCTGCTTCTATTGCTGTTTTTGCTGTTTCTTTATCTCTTGTTTCCCCTACTAGAATTACATCAGGATCTTGACGCATAAAAGCCCGCAAAATTGAGGCAAAGTCCATCCCCTTTTCCCTGATCACTTGTACTTGCGTGATGCCTGGTAAAGAGTATTCAATTGGATCTTCTGCAGTGCTTATGTTCACACTTGGATGATTGCGTTCAGCTAAAATGGAGTATAGGGTGGTAGATTTTCCTGAACCTGTCGGACCTGTTACTAGAATTAGACCAAAAGGACGACTAGCCATGTCGCGCACATTCTGTAAGATCGTCTGATCTGTAATTAGTTTATCTAGCCCTAATTGAGTTGATGAGTTATCCAGAATCCTTAAAACTACCTTTTCTCCATAGCGACTCGGCAAAGTATTCATCCTAAAATCTACTTTCCTGCCTTGGTAAATACGACGAATTTTGCCATCTTGGGGTAACCGACGTTCGGCAATATCTAGATCTGCCATGATTTTAAAACGTGCTACCACTGATTGCACTATCTTCTTAGGTAGGGGATCAAAAGTCGGTTGCAAAACTCCATCTTTACGCAGGCGAACTCTTATACTATCCTCTTGTGGTTCAATATGAATATCTGAGGCTCCTTCTTGTAGTGCTTTAGCCAGAATTTTGTTAACTAGATTGATGATTGGTGCTCCAGATGCCCCTTCCTCTCCAATATCGGCATCTTGTTCTTGATGAACTTCTTGTACATTTGATTCTAGGTTCTCGACAATCTCTGATAAATCACCTAGTTTTTCTAGTACTTTCTCTTGGACTATCCGTTCATCCTCTTTCTTTTTAACCGCTTCAGATTCATAATACTGTTCTAAAAGTCTTTCATAATCTTCACTAGTAATAACCATGCGCCGCAAGACTAAATTCTTGGGGCGTAATACTCTGTTGAGATCATCTTGCGCTTCTAGGTTGTCTGGATCAGTCATCGCCACCAAAATAGATTCCTCTTCTGCATTCAGAAGGCGTCTTAGTGGTAACAATTTGTAACGACGACAGATATCTATCGGAATTAATGAATCAACTAAGTCCACCACCCCCGAACCATCTACTGTGTCAATCTCTAGATCCAAAAACTCTAGTCCATAGAGAATTTTTAATTCAAAAAGATGAAGTTTTTTGTACTGACGAATTAGTTCAGGAGGTAAAGAATTACCTGTGATTGAAGCGACAACATCAGTTAGAGGATCACCTGATTTGCGAGTCTCCATCAAAGCTTGCTGCATCTGTTCACGTGAAAGATAGCCAGCTTCGATTAGTTTATTGCCAAATGGGGAAAAATGATTACGGAGGGCAACTGCGCGAGAACGTCTATTGGGAGGAGAAGAATAAGTCATACAGTTATAATCATATCTTGGGAGGCAATAGATATATTTAATATGCCCACAGGCTCAAGGAAAATTCCTGTGAGTCATACTCTCTAAAATAATAGCCTTACTTACTCTCTTAGTGATTGTCTAAGATGTTAAATTAAAATTACCTAGAAATTTCAGCCAATGTTCCTAAAGACATTCGTAGGGAACAATCTAGTTTATAACCTTGGAGTGAGCGATCAATGAGCAACGAAAATAAAACCCTAGAAGATAATCAAACCAATCCTGAACCTGCTGTTGAACCTCAAGCAGAAGGCTCAGTTATAAGTAATTTAGAAGATCTGCAAACCAACCCCACACCGACCAGTTCTGATAATTTAGAAAATCCTTTGGAAACGGCAGCTTCTATAGAACCCGAAGAAGATGTAATGAGTGCTATAGTCACCACTCTGCAAGCTGAAATTAGTAATCTCAGGCAGTTGCTAGAAGAACAAACTCAGAAAGCAGAGCAGTCCAAAAAACAATACTGGTTGACAGCTGCTGATTTTGAGAACTTCCGCAAAAGAACTGAACGGGAAAAAGAGGAATTAGAAAAAAGAGGCAAACGACAAACAATTACTGAGTTATTATCCGTAGTAGATAATTTTGAGAGGGCTAGAACCCAAATTAAACCAACTACTGAAGGAGAAACCGGCATTCACAAAAGCTATCAAGGCGTTTATAAAAACTTGGTAGATGGGCTGAAAAAGTTGGGAGTCTCTGCTATGCGTCCTGAAGGAGAACCCTTCGATCCTCAGTATCATGAAGCCATGCTTAGAGAACCAACAGATCAGTATCCAGAAGGTACAGTCATTGAACAATTAGTTCGTGGTTACATCTTGGGAGATCAAGTTCTACGTCATGCGATGGTCAAAGTCGCCACTGCCTTAGAAACCCCCACAATAACAGAAAACACCGAGCAAGATTCAACCGAATAAACCCTCGTAAACATATGGGAAAAGTCATTGGTATCGACTTAGGAACAACTAACAGTTGTGTCTCCATTTTGGAAGGTGGCAAACCTATTGTCATCCCCAATACTGAAGGTGCAAGGATAACTCCCAGTATTGTCGGGTTTACTAAGGGAAACCAGCGCTTAGTTGGGGAACTAGCTAAGCGTCAAGCGGTTCCCAATGCCGAAAATACTATCTATAGCATCAAAAGATTTATTGGTAGACGTTGGGAAGAGACCAAAGAAGACCGGAGTCGAGTCCCTTATAAAACCGTCAAAGGAAGGGATGAAATGGTTGATGTGCAAATTCGCAATAAAAACCTGACAAGTCAAGAAATTTCAGCAATGATTCTGCAAAAACTTAAACAAGATGCAGAAGTCTACCTCAATGAATCAATTACTCAAGCCGTTATTACAGTACCAGCTTATTTTACAGATGCCCAAAGACAAGCGACAAAAGATGCAGGAGCAATCGCCGGGTTAGAGGTTCTACGCATTATTAATGAGCCAACAGCAGCCGCTTTAGCCTATGGTTTAGATAAGCAAAGTCAAGAGCAATTTATCTTAGTTTATGATCTAGGGGGGGGGACTTTTGATGTTTCTATCCTCCAATTAGGTGATGGAGTATTTGAAGTTAAAGCCACATCTGGTAACAATCATTTAGGCGGGGATGATATAGATTCTTTAGTTATTAAGTGGCTTATCGAAAACTTTCAATCTCAAGAAAATATTAACCTAGCAGAGGATAAAATGGCTCTGCAACGTCTTAAAGAAGCAGCAGAAAAAGCCAAAATAGAACTCTCTACCTTGGTCAATACTTCGATCAATCTACCCTTTATTACAGCGGATGACACAGGTCCTAAACACCTAGAAACTGAACTGACTAGAGCTAAATTTGAAGAACTTTGTTCTGATTTAATAGAATCTACCCTGACTCCAGTTAACCAAGCTTTAAAAGACTGCAATTTACAAGCAAATAACATTCAAAGAGTGTTACTTGTCGGTGGTTCAACACGTAGTCCTGCAGTGCAAAAAATCTTGCAAAGAATCTTTACCAGCAGTCAAATTGAACGCTCAATTAACCCCGATGAAGCAGTGGCTTTAGGTGCCGCTATTCAAGGCGGGGTACTGGGTGGAGATGTAGAAGATGTGCTCTTATTAGATGTTACTCCCCTATCTTTAGGTATTGAAACTTTAGGAGAAGTCTTTACAAAAATCATTGAAAAAAATACAACTATTCCAACTAGCAAATCTCAGGTTTTTTCAACAGCAGCAGATGGACAGACTTCTGTAGAAATTCATGTTTTACAAGGAGAAAGAGCTTTAGCTAAAGATAACTTTACTTTGGGAAAATTTCTACTTACAGGCATTCCACCTACTCCTCGCGGTATTCCTCAAATAGAGGTGATTTTTGATATTGATGTCAATGGTATTATTAAGGTAGCAGCTACTGATCAAGGAACAACCAAAGAGCACGGTATTGTTATCAGTAATACAGGTGGATTAAAAAGTAACGAAATTGAGAGGATGCGGGAGGAGTCAGAAAAATATGCAGAGCAAGATCGTCGTTATTTACAATTAATTGAATTGAGGCATCAAGCAGATAGCTTATTGTATACATACGAGACAACAATTAAAGAAAACGGACATCTGATTGCCGAAGATCTCAAAGTTGAAGCTAAAAACAAAAAAGATAAACTAGAAGAATCTCTCAAAAAAGGTGCAAAAATCTCAGCAGAAAAAATACAGCTTCTACTTGACGATTTAAACCAACATCTTTTGACAATAGGATCGGAAATTTATCAAAAAGCCCAAAGTCTTAACGAGAACAAGACAGAGCTAGAAAATATGCCAGGAGAATACCTGGAAACCCAAATAGGCGAGAGAACAGAAATTAACCAATCAGTTCAGATAGCCAAAGAAGTAGACTTTGAGTTTGATTTTGATTCAGATGAAACTATCGCCAGTGACTATGAAGCAGTAGACTAAACATTAAACCCCAAAAGTTTGCTAGAGTACAATTTAATCCAGTTTACATTTCTTAGCCCCTTATGCCAGGCGACTACTACCAGATCCTCAGTGTACCTCGTGATGCAAGTAAAGAAGACATCAAGCAAGCCTATCGTCGTCTTGCTAGAAAATATCATCCCGATGTCAATAAAGAAACCGGAGCCGAAGAACGCTTCAAAGAAATAAATCGCGCCTATGAAGTTCTCTCAGAACCTGAAACCAGAGCACGTTATGACCGTTTCGGGGAAGCTGGGGTATCCTCAGCCAGTGGCGGCGGAGCCGCAGGCTTTGACTATGGGGATATGGGCGGCTTTGCAGATATCTTTGAGACAATTTTTAGCGGCTTTGGAGGAATGGGTGCTAACCCAACAGGCGGCAGGAGACGCGGTGGTGGATCGGTCTCAGGAGATGATCTAAGGCTAGATCTAAAACTCTCCTTCCGTGAAGCCGTCTTCGGTGGAGAAAAAGAAATCCGCATTCCCCATCTAGAAACTTGCACAGTCTGTCAAGGAACAGGTGCAAAAGCAGGAACAGGCGTTAAAACTTGTTCAACCTGTAATGGAGTAGGGCAAGTCCGTCGCACAACCCGTACCCCCTTCGGGAGTTTTGCCCAAGTTTCCCCCTGTCCAACCTGTAATGGTGCAGGTGAAGTGATTGAGGATAAATGTACTACTTGTGGCGGTGCAGGACGCAAACAAGAAACCAAAAAACTGAAAATAACCATCCCAGCAGGAGTCGACAGTGGAACCCGTTTAAGAGTACCCAACGAAGGAGATGCCGGACTTAAAGGCGGCATACCAGGAGATCTGTATGTCTATGTCTTGGTTGAATCAGATCCTGAGTTTCGGCGCAATGGCATCAATATCGAGTCAGAAATAACCATAAGTTATCTTCAGGCTATTTTAGGCGCTCGCTTGATGGTCAATACCGTGGATGGCGAAGAAGCCCTACTAATTCCCCCAGGCACCCAACCTAACACAGTACTCATGCTAGAAGCGAAAGGAGTACCCAAATTAGGCAACGCCATCAGCCGAGGTAATCACCTAATTACAGTCAAAATCTCAATACCCAACCGTTTCAATGCAGAAGAACGCAAACTCTTAGAAGAATTAGCCAGAATAAAAGGCGAACAGACCAATAAAGGCGGACTAGAAGGCTTTTTAGGAGGATTTTTTCATAAGTGAACCCTACTCTACTTGACCTGCGAGGCACACCCTGTCCCATTAACTTTGTCAGAACTAAGTTAAAGCTTCAGCAATTACCACCAGAAACTCTCCTAGAAGTCTGGTTAGATCCAGGTGACCCGATAGAACAGGTTCCCGATAGTCTGTTGATAGAAGGATACATCATCCAAACCATTGAGCCTCGTCAGGAATTCTTTGCACTCAAAGTTTTGCGTCCTGCGTGAGTGACCATCTAGGTACTGTAGTAGCAGCCTTGGCTAATTTTTATCAGGTTCTTTTAGATGCTGAGTGCTACCTGCTCTGTACTCGTCGCTCACGTCTAAAGAAAATTGGACAGACAGTCATGGTGGGGGATCGTGTGCTCGTTGAAGAGGCAGATTTTCAAGCCGGACGAGGGGCTATTTCTGATATTCTCCCTCGTCAAACTACCCTTGATCGACCCCAAATGGCCAACGCGCAGCAACTTCTTCTGGTCTTTGCTTTAGCAGAACCACCCCTTGAACCCTGGCAGTTAAGTCGCTTTCTAGTCAAAGCTGAGTCTACAGATCTTGACCTCTGTCTTTGTTTCAATAAAGCAGATTTAATTACTCCCCTAGAAGCCCAACAATGGCAAGATAGATTGAGAAATTGGGGCTATCAACCCGTCTTGCTCAGCCTAGCCACTGCTCATGGTCTCGATGAACTTTTAAGCCATCTACAGGGCAAAATTACCGTCTTAGCGGGACCTTCTGGGGTAGGTAAGTCCAGTCTAATTAATTATTTGATTCCTGTAGCTAGTCAGAGAGTAGCTCTTGTTTCAGGTAAATTACAAAAAGGTCGCCATACCACCCGTCATGTTGAATTATTTAAACTCCCGACTGGAGGACTCTTGGCAGATACGCCTGGTTTTAATCAACCTACTTTACAATGTGCTCCTGCAGATGTTGCTCAGTTTTTCCCTGAAGCTAAATCTCGCTTAGGAAAATGTCAGTTTAATGACTGTTTACACCGTGATGAACCTAATTGTTCGGTTAGAGGTGATTGGGAACGCTATGAACATTATTTAAAATTTTTAGAAGAAGTAACCACACAACAAACTCTAGAAGATCAAACCCATAATCAAGAATCTACTTTTAAAATAAAAATGGGATCTGAGGGAACTAAACACTATGAACCTAAATTAGAACTTAAAAAATACCGTCAGAATTCTCGTCGTCAAAAACATCAAGATCTTCAACAATTCTACCAAAATGAAGATGAATCTAAGTCAGACTTCTAACTATAATCGGTTTTTCTAAATTTATAATATGATTCCCTCTTGGTTATGGCTTGGCGGTATTACTTTCCTGATGGCTTTTTTAACTAATCGCCTGAATAAACAAGATATTCGTTGGTTTAATCGACTGAATCGTCCTCGATGGCTGACTTTTGAAAAAGCTATACCTGTGATCTGGATTTTTATCTTTGCTTGTCTGGTAGCTTCAGCAAGTAAGATTTGGGAAAGCGATCCGGGCACTACTAAAACCTGGTTATTACTAGCTTTTTATCTCCTAGTTGAATTGACTATTTTAGCCTACACCCCAGGAATGTGTAAGTTACGTAGCTTAAAAGCTGGCACAATCATCGGTTTTGCAGGCTTTATCTTGGGTTTGATTCTGTCACTGCTCGTTTTTCCAGTCAACAGCGGGGCGGGATTTCTCTTAGTTCCTTTTCTGCTTTGGAGTCCTATTGGTACCTTTGTAACCTGGAAGATGATCCCCTTAAATCCTGGCAATGCCTGAAAAGTTACTAGGCAATCTCCATCATCAAAAAAGCAAAAAATAGGTTAAGGTAAGGTTAATAACAAATATTTCAACTTTACTTGATGCAATCTACCCTCTCTAATCAATCAATTTCTGTTGTTGCTAGCTTCCACGCACTCTCTGATCCTCTTCGGATCAAAGTACTAGAACTACTTCGTTCTCAAGAACTCTGCGTCTGTGAATTGTGCGAACGACTAGGAACTTCTCAATCTAAACTTTCTTTTCACCTAAAAACGCTTAAAGAAGCTCATCTAGTTCGTTCTCGTCAACAAGGGCGCTGGATTTACTATAGCTTAAATCTAGCTCAGTTCATCGCTTTAGAGACTTACATAGCCGAGTATCGCCGTTTTAGCGACATCTTACCGACTCGTCTATGTAAGGAGACTGTTTAACTCATCAATTTTTTTTGTTGATTGGCTGAATTTTATTGAGCTAGATTACTTAACAAATCAATATTTTTTGAAATAATAGAGTTAAGCTAGATGAAACTAGTAAAATTAACACGATGTCAAAACGTCCAGATTTTAAAACTGACCTCCTTCGATGTTGGCGAGAGACAGTAACAGAGGGAATAGGTACTTTTATCTTAGTATTTGTCGGAACGGGTGCAGTGATGGTAAATCAGCTAACAGGTGGAACCGTGACTCATTTAGGGGTTAGTTTCGTCTTTGGTGCGGTTGTAGCAGCCTTAATCTATGCAATGGGGCATATCAGTCAAGCTCACTTTAATCCTGCTGTTACCTTAGCTTTTTGGACGAGTGGATTTTTTCCAACTACTCGCGTCTTACCTTATATTCTGGCTCAGTCTCTGGGTGCTATTGGTGCTTCAGCTACTTTAGTACTCTCCTTGGGAAAAATAGGTAATTTAGGCGCTACTCTTCCTCTTAAAGATAACTGGGTACAAGCTCTAGTCTTGGAAATAATTCTCACTTTAATTCTAATGTTAATTATTTTAGGCTCAGGCTTAGATCGTCGTGCTCATAGTAGCTTGGCAGGACTAGCAATAGGCTTAACAGTGGGCTTAGAAGCAGCTTTTATGGGGCCTATTACAGGAGCTAGTATGAATCCGGCCCGTTCTTTGGGACCTGCCCTTGTTGGGGGTCTTTGGTCGCATCACTGGGTTTATTGGGTGGCCCCTATCATTGGAGCACAATTAGCAGTTTTCATTTACGGCATCATTTCTCATCGTTTTCAAGATCTTTAAGTTAGGAGTAAAATTATGAAGCGTGTTATGTTTGTCTGCAAAAAGAACTCCGCCCGCTCTCAAATGGCAGAAGGTTTTGCTAAACATTTAGGATCTGGGAAAATTGAGGTAACGAGTTCAGGACTAGAAGCTAGTTATGTGCGTCCAGAAGCAATTGCTACGATGAAAGATGCTGGAATTGATATCAGTAATCAAACCTCTAAGCCTTTGAGTGATTTTAATTCAGAAGATTTCGATGTTGTTATTTCTCTCTGTGGTTGTGGAGTAAATTTACCCCCTGAATGGCTTACTAGAGAAGTTTTTGCTGACTGGCAATTAGATGACCCAGCAGAACAACCAGAAATCTTTCCCAGAGTGCGCGATGAGGTTAAAGAAAGGGTAAATCAAATGATTGATTCTTTAGAATAGGATGAAAGACCAAATATCAGTTAAGTCAATTACAGTGAACGCAAAGAAAGAGAACTTAAAAATTAACCCCGATAATACTACTTTTGCCTGATCTTCCAATAAAAACAGTTAGGGGAGTAATTTTAACTTTAAATTTCTCATTTAATTACACCTCTTCCTAAGTCACGATAGGCATTGAGTGCAGCTTGTTTGATAGGGTCTGAGACTATAGGGAATGTGGTGAGAATATAGGCAAATTCTGCCTCAGTGAGTTGGTAAATGTGAGCAATAATACCATCAAGTTCTGCGCGTATTTTCCCTCTTTCTACAACGCTCGTGACTCCATTCATATGAGTACCTAAACCAACCTCTTTTGTTAATTCATCAAATTCTGGAGTAGTGCAAATCAACTTAGCTGCACGTTCTACTATTTCATTAAACCATTGATCTCCCTCTTGTAGTCGTGGAACGGGAAGTTGATAGATATAAAACATATTGATGTTAGCTGATACTTGTTGTCGCAAAGCAAAATCTATATTGAAGCTATTCAATAAT
>CASBQB010000368.1 GCA_949127655.1 Chroococcales cyanobacterium PMM_0086
GTAGGCGAACCCTGGAATGCTCAATTAGTTAACCAGAAAGCAGGTTTTACAGCATTTATTACAGGACAATTGTGGAAAGATCACCCAGAAAAAGCCTTTACTATGCGTGCAGACTGGGTAGATAAGAACCCTAAAGCAGCTAAAGCTATTTTAATGGCTATTATTGAGGCTCAACAATGGTGTGACAAGCCAGAAAATAAAGAAGAGATGTGTAAAATTATCTCACAGGATAAATGGTATAAAGTTCCTGTTGCTGACATTTTAGCGCGTGCTCAAGGTAACATTGACTTTGGTACAGGGAAAGTGATCAAAGACTCACCTCTGCTGATGAAATTTTGGGCAGACTTTGCCTCCTATCCCTTTAAAAGTCATGATCTTTGGTTCTTGACCGAGGATAGGCGTTGGGGTTTTGTTCCCCCTGATACAGATAATCAAGCTCTTATTGATAAAGTCAATAGGGAAGATATCTGGAGAGAAGCAGCTAAAGAGTTGAAAGTACCAGCGACTGAAATTCCTAAAACCTCTTCTCGTGGAGTAGAGACCTTTTTTGACGGGGTTAAATTTGATCCAACCAAACCAGAAGCATACCTCAAGGGTCTCAAGATTAAAAAAGTTTAATTAGTACATCGGCGCAGGTTTATTGCGCCACTATCTCACCCTATTACCTCTTATTAAAAAATGGCAACTAATATTGAATCAAGTAAGAATAACTTTCTCTCCTCAATCTTTAGTGGTAGCAATAAATCAGCCAGGAAAATTGTTGCTCCTTTGGTAGGATTGGCGATTATTCTGATTGTTTGGCAGATACTTTGTTCGGGTGAAAATGCTAGTTTACCTTCACCTACTAAGGTAATTCAAGAAACCTGGAACCCTTTAATTATCAATCCATTTTTTGACAATGGAGGTACAGATAAAGGACTATTTTGGCAGATTTTTGCTAGTTTACAAAGGGTAGCAGTCGGCTTCACTTTAGCAACTATTGTGGGTATTGGGTTAGGAGTTTTAGTAGGGTCTAATCCCTTTATGTATGACGCTTTAGACCCGATCTTTCAGATATTAAGAACAATTCCCCCTTTAGCTTGGTTACCAATATCCCTAGCAGCTTTAAAACAGGCAGATCCTTCAGCAATTTTTGTAATTTTCATTACAGCAATTTGGCCGATAGTAATTAATACTACGGTAGGGGTGCAGCAAATACCTCAAGACTATCGGAATGTTTCTAGAGTTCTTCAGTTATCTAAGACTGAATACTTTTTGAATATTCTGATTCCCTCAGCAGTCCCCTATATTTTTACAGGCTTGCGTATCGGTATCGGTCTATCTTGGTTAGCAATTGTGGCAGCAGAAATGCTAGTCGGTGGTGTAGGAATCGGCTTTTTTATCTGGGATGCTTACAACAGTTCTCGTTTGAGTCAAATTATCGTAGCACTAATCTATGTTGGGGTGGTCGGTTTATTACTGGATAGATTGGTTTCTTTAGTCAGCCGTTTGGTAGTTCCAGGCGAACAAAAATAGAATTTTTCTTATTAAATATCTTGTTTTATGTCTAGTTTTATCGAAGTTGATCACGTGGATCGGGTCTTTTCACTGCCTAACGGGGGAAAATACATCGCTCTAAAAAATATTGAACTGAAAATCAAACAAGGAGAATTTATCTCATTGATTGGACATTCAGGCTGTGGGAAGTCCACCCTATTAAATATGATAGCAGGACTGGATGAACCCACTCAAGGCGGAGTGATCCTAGAAGGAAGAGAAATAAAAGGACCAGGACCAGATCGAATGGTCGTCTTTCAAAACTATTCCCTCTTACCTTGGTTGACAGTTAGAGAAAACATAGCCTTAGGAGTTAATCGCGTTCTTAGACACCTTTCCGAAGGTGATAGACGCAGCATCATTGAACATCATATTGATTTAGTCGGATTGCGTCATGCAGCCTCTAAACGCCCAGGAGAACTATCTGGAGGGATGAAACAAAGGGTGGCTATTGCGCGTGCCCTCTCTCTACGTCCTAAAGTATTATTATTAGATGAACCCTTTGGCGCACTAGATGCCTTAACTAGAGGGAACCTGCAAGAAAAATTGATGGAAATTGTGCAGGAAAACCAGGTTACCTCGATCATGGTTACACATGATGTAGATGAAGCCTTATTACTTTCGGATCGGGTGGTCATGCTAACAACAGGACCAGAAGCACATATAGGACAGATTCTCAAGGTTTCTATACCCCGTCCACGTAATCGCCTAGAAGTAATTAACCATCCGAGTTATTATGGACTGCGCAATGAAATAGTCTATTTTCTCAACCAACAAAAACGAGTTAAACAGAAAGTAGGTCAACCGAGTAAAGTAGCGATGATCCAAAATGGCCTAAAAAAAGTCAATCTGGAGATCGGTTTTGTACCTCTAACAGACTGCGCACCTCTAGTAGTAGCTAAAGAAAAAGGTTTTTTTGCCGCGCATGGTCTAACCCAAGTGAACCTAGTCAGAGAACCTAGCTGGAAATCAATCGCCCAAGGAATAGCCGAAGAACGCTTAGATGCCGCTCAAATGGTAGCTGGAATGCCCTTAGCGATGACTGTAGGTGCGGGAAATAAGCCATCTATTCCAGTAATCACAGCTTTAGTTCTCAGTCGCAATGGCAATGCAATCACCCTCGCTAAACACTTTGCCCAAAAAGGGGTAAGAACACTTCAAGATTTAAAAGTAGTCCTAGAAAGTCGCCCAGATCAGGTTCATAACCTGGCTATGGTACATCCTTCGTCAATGCACAATCTTCTGCTACGTTATTGGTTAGCTTCAGGGGAAATAGATCCAGATCAAGATGTTAGTCTGTTGGTTATTCCACCACCACAAATGGTTTTTAACCTCAAAGCTGGCAAGATAGACGGTTACTGCGTAGGAGAACCTTGGAACTCTCACGCTGTCTATGAAGATCTCGGTTATGTGATCGCTACCGACCTAGATATCTGGCCAGGACATCCCGAAAAGGTTCTAGGAGTTAGAGAGGACTGGGTCAGACAATATCCAGAAACCCATATAGCATTAGTTAAAGCCCTTCTAGAAGCTTGTGAATATTGTGATGATCTTCGCAACCGAGAGGAAATTTTAGGCTTACTCTGTAGACCTGAATATGTCGGCTCTCTACCTGAGTACACACGTCCGGGATTTATCGACCCCTACAACCGAGGTAATGGACAAACTCCAGAAACTTTAATGCGTTTCAATCAATTCTATGTCGATCAAAGTAACTGTCCAGGACAAGCTGATGCTCTCTGGATACTAACGCAGTTAGCACGTTGGGGATATATACCCTTCCCGAAAAACTGGTCAGAAATTATTGAAAGGGTGCGTCGTCCTGATCTCTTTGGTGAAGCTTGTCGAGAATTGGGCTGGCAAGATATGGGTTATGAACGTCAATCCTTTAAACTCTTTGATGGGATGGTCTTTAATCCAGATGATCCAATTGGCTATTTACAACGATTTAATATTCAGCGTGAATATCGTGTAGAAGAGATTTCTCTTACTCAACCTATTAGATAATTATGCAGACTATCAACATCACCAAAAAATCCCCGAATAAAAATCCTCAATTTTTACGCATTGAGAATGTCTCTAAAGTCTATCCCAGTGCGAATGGACCTTATACTGTCCTCGATGGAGTCAATTTAACTGTTGCTGAAGGTGAGTTTGTCTGTCTCATTGGACATTCTGGTTGTGGTAAGTCCACCCTCCTCAATATGGTCTCAGGATTTAATACACCTACCCAAGGAGAGGTGAAATTAGAAGACCGTCTGATCACTGAACCAGGTCCTGATCGCATGATGGTCTTTCAGAACTACTGTCTACTTCCCTGGAAAACTGCTTATGAAAATGTCTATTTAGCTGTTAATTCAGTCTACCCAGATAAATCTAAGACCGAAAAAACAAGCCTAGTTAATGAACATTTAGCGATGGTTGGACTGACTGAAGCAGCAGAAAAAAAACCTCATCAACTCTCCGGTGGAATGAAACAAAGAGTTGCTATTGCACGTGCTTTAGCGATACGTCCCCAAGTCTTGATTTTAGATGAGCCTTTTGGGGCACTTGATGCCATCACCAAAGAAGAACTACAAGATGAATTAATTAAAATCTGGCAAGATCATCACCTTACTATTCTAATGATTACCCATGATATTGATGAAGCACTCTATTTAGCAGATCGTCTAGTGATGATGACTAATGGTCCTTCAGCTAAAATAGGCGAGGTTCTACAGATTCCTTTCCCCCGTCCCAGAACACGCTCTCAAGTACTAGAAGATCCTAAATACTATGAATTGCGCAACTACGCTCTAGATTTTCTCTTTAATCGTTTTGCCCATTCCGAAGATCCCACTGAAGCAGAAGAAGAGACTGCCAATAAAGGAGCACTAGTCAGAAAAATTGGTGGTATTGTGGCAGGGGTAGCAGCTTTAGCATTGGTTGGTTTTAGTCTCTTTCAAGTCTTTGCACCTAAAAACACCTCGCCTAATACTTCTATGTCAGTGGTCACTCATTTAATATAGGATCAAAGCGTGAATAGTTACGGAATATTGACCTAGTAGGAAATAATTAAATGCTGCGACTTGAACATATTAATAAAACTTATTCCACAGGTGAAGTATTAAAAGACGTAACTTGGGAAGTAAAAGCAGGAGAACGCATCGGGTTAGTGGGAGTTAATGGCGCTGGCAAAACAACCCAACTTAAAATCATTATGGGGGAAATTGAGCCAACTGCAGGAGAGGTAATTCGTCCAGATAGCTTACAGATAGGTTATCTCAACCAAGAGTTTGAAGTCGAACCAACTTACACGGTGCGTGACGATTTCTGGACCGTCTTTGTAGAAGCCAATCGCCTAGTGCGAGACCTAGAAACAGTACAAAACCGCATGGAGACTGCTAGTCCTGAAGAATTAGATAAGCTAATCAATCAATTAGACAAATTACAACGTCAATTTGAAGCACTAGATGGTTACGGACTAGAAGCAAGAATCGAAAAAATCTTAGCAGAAATGGGGTTTGAACCAAACGATGGGTCTCGTCTGGTCAGCACATTTAGTGGAGGTTGGCAAATGCGCATGGGTTTGGGCAAAATATTACTACAAAAGCCAGATCTATTGTTGCTAGATGAACCGACAAACCATCTAGATCTAGAAACTATTGAATGGTTAGAGAAGTATTTAAAGGGGTTGAATACCCCAATGGTGATGATCTCTCATGATCGGGAATTTCTAGATCGCCTCTGTACTGAGATTGTGGAAACCGAACGAGGTGTTTCTAGTACCTATATTGGCAATTACTCTTCTTATCTAGAACAAAAAGCCTTCAATAGTCAGATTCAGCTGAGTGGTTATGAACGCCAGCAAAAAGAAATGAAGCGTCAGCAAGAATTTGTAGACCGTTTCCGCAGTAGTGCTACTAGAAGTACACAAGCAAAAAGCCGTGAGAAGCAACTAGATAAAATAGAGCAAATAGAGGCTCCTATTGGGAATCTAAAGACTTTGCGGTTTCAGTTTCCGCCTGCAGTGCGTAGTGGTCTAGATGTCGTAATCATTAAAGACTTAGTACATTGTTACGATGAGAAGATTTTGTTCTTAGGTGCCAATTTAGAGGTAGAAAGAGGTGATCGCATTGCTTTTCTAGGCCCTAACGGTGCCGGAAAATCGACCCTGTTACGCATGATCATGGGACTTGAAAAACAAAATGAAGGGATCGTTCAACTTGGTAAACATCATGTACTTCCTGCTTACTTTGAGCAAAATCAAGCTGAAGCACTGGATTTAAATAAAACTGTTCTCAGTACAATTCACGATGAAGTACCGGACTGGAAAAATGAGGAAGTCCGTTCTTTGTTAGGCTGTTTTCTGTTTAGTGGTGATACAGTCTTCAAAAGAGTAGAGGCTCTCAGTGGGGGAGAAAAAGCCCGTCTTGCCTTGGCTAAAATGCTGCTACAACCTGCTAACCTGCTGATTCTAGATGAGCCGACAAATCACTTAGATATACCGGCCAAGGAAATGCTAGAGGAGTCCCTGCAAAGCTATGACGGTACTGTACTGATTGTCTCACATGATCGTTATTTCATCTCTAAAGTTGCCAATAAAATTGTTGAAGTTCGTAATGGTGAATTATTGGTTTACCCAGGCGACTATCACTATTACTTGGCTAAAGTTAGCGAAGAAAAGCAAAAGGAACGACAAGCTACTTTAGCTGCTGAAAAGGCAGTCAAAGATGCAGCTAGACAGACTAAGCAAAAGCAAAAGAAAGCTAAGACTAGTGTTAACTAGTTTAAAGTTGCTCAATTACTAATACTTATTACTGTCTCCAGCCAATCAAAAATCTTGTCCAACTGTCCCAAGTTTATTAGGCCATACTGCCATAAAATCATCGGTAGTTGATCAGGAGTCTCTTGGATATGACGCAAGGCCAACTCAATTTGATCTATTGAGACTCCTAGATCCTGCTGTAAAAACTGAATTAATTTTTCTGTCATCTTCGACGACCCCACGAATTCTGGTATGTTGAGCTATTTTGATCATTAATTGGAACTGAGATCAGCACAGATGCTTGTTTTTGGGCTAATCTCTCGGTTGCTACTATTAATCCCAACACGAATAGACAAATTAAGAAGGCTGTCATTATTCTTTACATTTTTATTAACTTATGTAAACAATTCTAATATTATTTTGAGAAAGTGACAATATATAGCAGTATCCGCAAAGATTAAGCTAAGACGCACTTAAATCGGATACTAGGATTTCTCCCACACCCAGTCGCCCAGTCGCCCAGTCGCCCAGTCGCCCGATCTACTCTACGAGAACTACACCAGCACTTTAAATGCTTAACAGCTTATAATCGCTATGCCTCAAGAAAAAATAACATGAATGAAAGAGAACAAATTTTAACAAAACTAGCCCACCAAAGATGGATGGTCTGTTTAAAACTAACATTAGCCATGATGTTTATCTATTTCGGCTTTATCTTATTAGTTGCTTTTAATAAGTCTTTAATGGGTTCTTTAATTGTACCTGGTTTGAGTTGGGGTATCTTATTAGGCGCTTTAGTAATTATTGCTGCTTGGGTGTTGATTTATATCTATGTACGCTGGACTAATAACTACTATGATCGCAAAATTCAAAACTTAATAGAGATTGAAAAATGAATACAAGTCTTGGACAATTTAATCCTGTTGCTATCATCTTTTTCTTACTATTTATAGCTGGTTCTTTAGGAATTACTTACTGGGCAGCAAATCAGACTAAAAGTGCTGTACAGTTCTATACCGCAGGTGGAAAAATCAATGGTTTTCAAAATGGTTTAGCCTTGGCTGGGGACTTCATGAGTGCAGCTAGCTTTTTAGGTATAGCAGGTCTAGTCGCACTCAATGGGTTTGATGGCTTAATCTATTCAATTGGGTTTTTAGTGGGTTGGCCAATAGTTATGTTCTTAATCGCTGAACCTCTGAGAAACCTAGGAACCTATACCTTTGCTGATGTAGTAGCCTACAGGATGCGCCAGACCCCTGTCAGAATAGCCTCAGCAGTGGGCACTTTAGCCGTGGTTAGCTTCTATTTAATCGCTCAAATGGTCGGAGCAGGTAATTTAATTAAATTACTCTTTGGCATGGAATATGAGCTAGCTGTCGTCATTGTGGGGTGTGTCATGCTAGCATATGTTATCTTTGGTGGCATGATGGCTACTACCTGGGTACAGATTATTAAGGCTTTTCTTCTCTTAGGAGGTGCCTTGCTATTAACTGTTTTAGTCTTAGCTAAGTTTGGCTTTAATCCTCTCAATCTCTTTGCTGCAGCAGCTACAAAATATGGTTCTGCAGTACTAGCTCCTGGAAAACAGGTAGCCAACCCCCTAGATGCCATCTCACTAGGAATGTCTTTAATGTTTGGCACAGCAGGTTTACCCCATATTTTAATGCGGTTCTATACAGTCCCGGATGCTAAAACTGCCCGTAAGTCGGTTATGTATGCTACTTGGTTCATTGGATTTTTCTATCTACTTACTTTTATTTTAGGCTTTGGAGCAATGACTCTTCTGGGTCAAGCAGACATCCAGAAAATTGATAAAGGTGGGAATATGGCAGCGCCTATGTTAGCGGAGGCTTTAGGAGGCAACGTCCTCTTAGGGTTCATTGCGGCTGTTTCTTTTGCCACTATTTTAGCAGTAGTAGCGGGTTTGACTCTTTCAGGTGCAGCAGCTTTATCACATGACTTATGGGTCAATGTCTTTAAACGAGGTCATGTTGATGAGACAGAACAGTTAAAAGTAGCTCGTTATGCCACACTCTTGTTAGGCGCTTTAGCGATTCTTTTGGGAATCGTTTTTAAAGGGCAGAATGTAGCGTATATGGTAGGATTAGCTTTTGCTATTGCGGCAAGTGGGAATTTCCCGGCTCTTTTATTATCTATTCTTTGGCGAGGGTTTACCACAAATGGAGCAGTAGCAAGTATGTTAGTAGGTACCCTTTCATCCCTACTCTTGATCTATTTATCTCCTACTATTCAAATCGATTTACTCAAAAATACCTCCGCTATATTCCCTTTAAAAAATCCTGGCTTAGTGACGATTCCTCTCTCTTTTCTAGTCGCAATAGTAGTATCTTTATTGAGTAAAGATGAGAACGCTTCTGAGAAGTTCCAAGAAGTAGAAGAATTGATTCACTTAGGAAAAATAGAGTCAAACTGAACCTAATAATGATTTAAAAAAGTATCTCGACAACGGCAATAACAACAGCTTTATTACTACAAGGATTAGCTTCTAGTGCTCTAGCGGTTTCATTTAAAATTGGTACAAATATTACAGGACTCCAACTGAGTGAGACTAGTCTATTGCCCGGTAATAATCTTTATGCACCGCCTGATACAATGGGCACAGTGGGTCCAAATTATTTTACATTAATTGAACAGTTTGAACAAAATTATTACACTCCAGGACAGTCTTCTAGTCCTCATTCCCTGTTATATTTTTTGATGGAACAAAAAGGAATCAAAGAGTCAGATCTAATAGATGTACTCAGTTTTCAAAGACTTGTCTCTGAAGTTTTCAATGGCAAGCAGGAAATTAGTAAAGCGCAGGCAAAAGCATTAGGCGAGGTTTTTAAAGTTGAACCAGGATTATTTATCTTGACTCACTGAGAAGACCTCTAAAATAAGAACAAGAAATCATATTGCTTCTTTTCTATGATTTAGCGCAGCTTAAAGCTTATTAATACTAAAGTTTTATTTTCTTGACAATAGCTTGAAGTTATTGTAACTTTTCTTGAACTTTTCAGCCCCTAACCACCTTACATTAAACCTCCTAACGATTCCGCAGGCATCCTGGCAAAGTGGTCTTGCAGCAACTTGTGGACAAAGCGGTAACGACCCCCTACTCGCTGAAGAAAGAGACGTTCTGTAGAGTAGTTTAGGAATCGAGCATAATTCCAGGGGCTGAGTTTGCTTTGGTAAAGGAGCAGACGGAGCGTAAAGTGTTGGATGCAGGCAATACCACCAAAACTCAGCCCAATAATCAGCCCAAAACTCAGCCAACTCAGCCAACTCATCCAACTCAGCCCAATAATCAGCCCACCAATCAGCCCACTAATTAAATAATTCATCGCAGAGCGTTTGATACCTTGATTGGGTGTAGTTTTTACGTCTATCGATTCACCAATCAACCCACCAATCAGTCCACCAATCAGCCCAACAATCAGCACACCAATCAGCCCAAAACTCAGCCCAAAACTCGGCCCACTAATCAGCACACCAATCAGCCCAAAACTCAGCCCACTAATCAGCCCACTAATCAGCCACCCTTTAATAAATTTCGTCCATGAGAACTTTATTACCTCTACAGACTTGATTTTTGAATTCAGCACACCAATCAGCCCAACAATCAGCCCAACAATCAGCACACCAATCAGCACACCAATCAGTCCTAAACTCACCCAAAAACTCAGCCCACTCAGATAACCCAGCCAACTCAGCCCCCTAATCAGCACACCAATCAGCTCTAAACTCAGCCAACTCAGCCCAATAATCAGCCCCCTAATCAGCCCAATAATCAGTCGGTAATTCTTTCGTTTATTAACTGGCAACATATAAGGCTGCAGTTCCTCAATCAAAAACTCTGTCTGAGAAGTCTTTTCCATTTGCCCTGCCAGCCAGATTAACCAATAACGAGTCTGTCTCGGTGTTGGTGGCTTGCACTTGCCATAGGCACATGTCCCAATTTGCCGATGCAGCATTCGCTCCACATAAGCATTGAGCAAGTATTCAAGTTGATTGTCTATAGTCTGTAACTGATGCCATTGCTCAATATTGTTTTGAGGGTAGGCAAGCACAGCCATACTCAGCAACAAGGGAGCGCGAACAAATGCTAGTAATTCCGAACTTTGGGCGATAAATTGCCACAAAGCCTGCCGCTCAACTTTGATCAGATATTCTTGAATTTGTGCATCGCTCAACTCCCTGAGATAAACAGCCCCATTTAGTTGTAAGCAGGTCTCGTAATTCTCGTACTCGGCAATCCTGCTACAGACTACCGCATAGAGGGGAGCAAATTCTCCAGCCAGGAAAGCATTGATCTGCTGAACACATTTTTCCTGTCTCTCTGGAGCAACCTCATCTAAGCCATCTAAGAGAGGCAGCAAAACTCGCTCTTCTACCCACTGCTGCCCTAGCTTTGTTCGGACTCCATATTTTGACTTGAGTTCTGCCACCATCCAGTCTCGGATCAGTTGCTTCTCATCCTGCCAACTGGAAAGGTTAAATAGTATAGGAATAGGACAGTTAACATCATCTTCTGCTTTCTTCACTAATTCTTTGACTAAATCTAGCAGTGTTGTTGTTTTCCCAGCACCAGGCTGACCCAGAATTAGAAGCTTACCCTTGATCTCTGGGCAATCAAATACTTGGGCTATCGTTGTATCGTCAGGTATCGCTTGCGCAGCCTTAATTCCAATCTTGATTTCTCTATCCCAGGGTCGCTTTACCTGGTCAGGTTGAGCCTCTTTCCCTAGTTGAAGGAACACAGCATTGTGCAGGGAACTTGCCAGACGGGTATCTATTTCATCCTTCACCGCTTGCAACAAGATTTCCTCATTCCGAGAGCGGTTAGACTCTCTCCCATTGTTTACAACAACATTACCCGAAACATTCTCGATGTTGAACTGGTCACGACCCTGATTGTTATGGCTTCGAGACATAGTTTTTACTAGCCACCCATTTTAGGATTGCCCTGAATGCTCTCGATGTTGAACTGGTCGCGTCCTTGGTTGATGTACTGCCGAGATGAAATGCTCTGGTTATTAATATTGATGATCTGTTGAGCAACCTGTCGAATCTCCTCAGCAAAGGTCGAGTCTTCGGTCATCGCGTCATCCAGGTAAACTTCCAACTTGGTTAGGGCTGCTTGAGATCCATCCTGTGCCACTTGAGATAGGGCAGCCTCAGCTTTCTTATCTCCCTGAAATTTGGCACGAATCTTATCGCGTAAGCTTTTTACCAGGTCAAGTGCACCCCCAACGGTCTTCTTTGCCGTTTCTCCTGCTCCTGCTTTGACAAACTCATCAAAAGCCAGTTTGACGATTGCTCCTGCTGCCAATGTTGTTGGATCTAACATACTCATCCTCTATGACATACTAGTTATCTTATTAGTATAAAAGCTTTATTGTTTTTCTACAACAGCTTGGAGTTGTTGTAACTTTTCTTTAACTGCACCCTCTACTAAGAGAGTTTCAGCCTTTTTAAAACCTGTCTGGAGATCCTCACACAGACCTAAACGCCAAAGATAGAAGCCCCCATTAAAGATAGCAGATTCCCAGAGAGAGCAGATACTACCATTAATGACTAACTGGATCTCTTCAATTGACTTGGTTACTGATTCTAAAATAACATCTTTCTCTTTAAAACCGTAGTTACGGGCTGAGATAATACATCTTTCAAAAGAGGGAGTTTTATTACTATCTCCTAGTCCCGTAATAGCTGCACGACTTAGAGGAAGATCTATACTGCCTTCAAGTCCTTTAGAGGTGGTATAGTGTTTGACATTTCTCAGAGGCAGTAAAGCTTGAAAGAGTTCTTCTGTAGGTGGATGGACAAAACCAGAAATTAAATGAGCATCCCCTAAATATGGTGACCAAACCAGTTCTATAGTGGCAAAAGGAGGCCGCTTCCCGATTTGTTCCCTATAGGGAATGATACTTTGAGCTAGTGGGAAATGTTGCGGGAGATAAACTAGTGCTAATTGGGCTTCTTCTAAGACTTGTTGGACTTGGGAGAGACTTAAACCAGTAAAATCGACCCCAAGTCCTTGCCATATTTCCACCCCAGACAAGCCGTATTTAGTGGGCATAGAATCACCTCCATGCAAAATCACAGAAACACCCAGACTAGCTAGAATTAAAGCTGTAATAGGTGTTACTGGAACAGTCCGTGAACGTCCATCATAGGGATTACCAAAAACAGCTACTGTCCCTTTAATAACACTCAGCTTACTTCCTAATAAATCATAGGCATCTAACATCCCTGCTAGTTCATCGCAAGTAGGACGTTTAATCCGATGAGCAATCATAAAAGCGCCAATTTGAGCAGGAGTAGCTTCACCTTCTAGGATCATGCGAGTAGCTATAGCTGCTTCCTGGCGAGATAAATTCTTACTAGTATGAGGACCACTACCTACTTTTTTGAGGAGTTCACGAAATTGTTGATTCATAGATTAGTTTTAAGTTGCAGGACAAGTTCACAAAAATGGGCAATTGGCGGTATTTGTAGACGATCTTTGGTCGTCACTAGAACTACCTGACGCTTCAAAGCATCTAAACCGTTAGGCAGTTCAGCTAAGGATCTTATCGCTAAAAGTGGATCATGTTTGGCTTCTAAAAGGGCTGTTTGTGGTAAAAGGGCGATTATTTCACCTTGACGCACTACTCCTCGAAATGCGTCTAATGTGTTTAATTCCATCACGATTTTTAAGGAAGCATTTTGTTTATTAAAGTAGTCCTGAACCAAGCGTTGCATCCCGTAACCGTCTTTAAAAACTACTTGGGGATATTTAATTACTTCTGACCAATTGACAACTTGATATTTAGTTAGAGGATGATCTGCAGCCATCAAAACCTCTATACGTTCCTCATAGAGAGGTTGTACAATCATCTCTGGACTGGTGGTTAAGTATCGATTGTGCATGACAATAGCTAAGTCTACTAAGCCATCTCTTAAGACTTTCAAGGCGCGATCGCTTCCTAGCGCAGTTACTCTCAATTGAACGTCTGGATAATTCCGACAAAAAAGTTGCAGAACTGGTGGCAGATGATAACTACAAACCGAATGAATCGCCGCAACACAAAGTTCTGGTTGCTTACCCATTTTCAATTCGGTTATTTCCCCAATAATTGTCTGCCATTCTTGACAAATTTTCTTGGCTTTGGGCAGTAGTTTATCTCCAGCAACTGTCAATTTAACTTGATTAGTGCGATGAAATAGGGGTAAGCCTAAATCTGTCTCTAATGATTGAATTTGCCTAGATATTGTGGATTGAGTCAGACCACAGTGACGTGCTGCTTGTCCAAAATTTCCGGTTTCTGCTACTGCTAAAAAAGCTTCTAACTGCTCAATGCGCATTATTGCCCTTGATTGCTTTTCTCTGCTTTTGCTCTTTTGACCATAACTGATTTTTAGGCTCTTTTTGGTAAATATTGATACAAATTTTCTTTTTAAAGCGCTAGTGTTAAGATAGTCTTGAGAATATCATTGTAAGATTAATACTATGGTGCAAGCCCCCCCACGTCTTCAAGAGACTGAACTCGCTCAAACCGCTATTGATTTGATTCGTCAAAGTGGTTGTGAGTATGGTGAAATTCGTCTCTGTAGCTATCGCACTCAACGCCTCGCAGCAAGAGA
>CASBQB010000369.1 GCA_949127655.1 Chroococcales cyanobacterium PMM_0086
AAATGTCAACAGAATTTCAGGAATTAATCATCCAGGCGATTTTTTGCGCATTGAAAGTTTATGGGCAGGTCTTTTGAGTTGGCAGTCAATGATCCCTCGTCGTGCTGCAGATCAAATGACTCGTCTTTTCTTATCTCATGGCAGCTTACTTTCGTTTATTCGTACCAATCAAGTAGGCGGTTGGCAACCTGACATCTATCCTGTGGCCCCGACTCCGATCAATGGGCTACCTTTTATCTCTGTATCACTCACCCGCTTAATTCTGGCTTTCAAGACTCCTACAACTAGCTTTACTTGGTGGGTAATGATGCAAGGGTTGTTAATATATGCCATCGTAGCCTTATCTATTGGGTTCTATTCTGGTTTTTTGCGCTGGAGTCCTTCTAATAAGCGTCTTCAAGTGCAGATTTTCGGTATTTTTGCGGCGATTTTCTTTCCGGGTCTAATTGAGGAGATCTTTTTTAGAGTTTTGTTGATTCCTCATAGCCTAGAAAGAGTTACACAGATGAGTTGGTTATTCTGGGCATTTTTCAGTTTAGTTATATTCATTCTCTCTCACCCTGTTAATGCTGTTACTCTCTATCGTAGAGCTAATCCAACTTTCTTTGAGCCTATTTTTTTATTGCTAGCTGCTTTGTTAGGGATAATCTGTACAATTACTTATGCTGTTACTGGTTCTATCTGGCCAAGTGTGATCATTCATTGGTTGGCTGTGGTGATCTGGCTTTTTACATTGGGTGGTAGTCAGAAACTGAGTATGTGAATTATTTATTGGACTTCAAGCAGTGATGACTATTGCTGTTCTGCTTGACACACTGAACATAGACCAAAAAATTCTATAGTGTGATAGAAAATTTTAAATTGTTGAGCATCAGACCATTGAGAAATAGTCTCACTCAGTGGACAATCTTCTAAAGAGACGACTCTACCACAGCTTAAACAGTTTAAATGATGCAGATGACTAGGTGTAATTAAACTGTAGAATGATTCACCTATTGGGGAAAGTCTCTCTTGAATGAGGCCTTCTAGCTTGAGTGACTTTAAGACACGATAAACTGTAGCTAGTCCGATACTTTTTTGTTGATTACGTAGTTCTAAATATAACTCCTGCGCACTTATTTCTTGTTGAAGCTGTTCTAGTATCTGTAGGACTTTTTCTCGGCTACTAGTTGTACGAATAGACATATATTTTAATTAAATATGGGCATCACCAAAATTCACCGAGAAGGTCTTGATTAATTAGATATTTCCAAAAGAGTTTAAAACCCAGTCTTTAATTAAGGTATTAACTTTCTCTGGGACTTCATCATGTGGACAATGACCTGCTTGTAAATAGTATTCTGTCAAACTGGGATAATGTTGACGAAATTTCGCTCCTCTTTCTTTAACTTTCATCCAGGGATCTCCTTCACCCCATAGCATTAATAAAGGCTGAGTGAGTTGATTTAAGAGTATGTCAACTTTTATCCCTTGAGGAGTTTTAAAGACGGCTGCGAAGACAGCTGGTGCACCTGGATCGCAGGATGGACGGTAGATATCCTCAACGAGTTGCTCTGTAACAGCCGCTTTATCTAAATATACCTTTTCTAGGGTCTTCCGAATATTGGATCTGTTGCGTATATATTCAAATAGTAAGCGACTAGCCCAAGGACGTAATAGAATAGAACGCGTAATCTTACCTAAAGCAGCAACTAAAGGGTTAGTAGGTTGTTTAACTTCTATTTCTGTAAAAGGTCCTGCACTATTAAGTAAAATCAGTCCAACTGTTCTGGAGGGACATTGAGCAGCTACACAAAGACTAGCATACCCTCCTAGAGAGTTACCGACTATAACTACCGGTTCTTTAATCACATCCAGGATAAAGTCACTTAATTGTTCTTGCCAAAGTTGACCACTATATTCAAGATTAGGTTTTGCTGAACGTCCAAAGCCTAATAAATCTATTGCCCAAACAGAAAAGTCTTTTTCTAGTTCTTCTAGATTTTTGCGCCAATGATCAGTTGAGGCACCAAACCCATGTACAAGTAAGATAGGAGGACGGTCTGCTTGCCTAGAACCAGCTTGCACATAGTGTATATCATATCCTTTCCACTGCCAAATTTGACTGACGGAAATCACAGCAGCTTGCATAGTTTTCTCTAGCATATTAAGTGTTGTTAATATTATTATTGTAACTTATCTTTAAGAGCAGCTTGTTTTAAACCTCAAATAAGCAGTAGTTTGTTTCCTAACTACCACAAAAACATAGTGAGTTCAATCCATTAAACTTGTAGTCGTCCGTAGGGTAGCTAAACTGGAAATTACGCTAGTGCTTTTGAACCTCTCTTGCTTCCAATTGTTTTTTTAAATTAGAAGTCGTCAATCAGCTAGAAAACTATGGAAAAGTTTGCCATTAGTTTATCAACAATGTGCTATTGCTTACACAGATTTTTGGGAGTCGTACAAGACAGTAATTCGCAGCAAACGTCCCAAAGAGCAGTAGGGAAAGAAAGTGGTCAAACTAATCATATTGTACGCGAAGCGTTGCCGTAGGCTAAGATTAAACAAGACCTTACTCTTCGTAATTCCGCTTGCGGTGCGCCTTCGGCACGACAAAGGATTTCGCTTCTTGGTGAGAGAGACCCTTTCCTTCTCTAAAAAGATGGATAATCATATAGGGGCTGTTTGGTATTTTATACGTGACTATAATGCCCAACTGGCAAAGCTTTAAGCCACATCACTACTTCCGAATCACCACCAGAATATATAATGCTATGAACATTCACTGAGTGATTTGGCCGATCAGTAAATATTTTACAAAAAGCAGGTAAAGCTTTTTCAGATAATTCTTGTTTAGTTAGAATGTGCATAAAATTCTCCAGCTAAGATATTTAAGTTTAAGACATAATAAATATGTATATATTATACTCTTCGTGGTTGGAAAAATTGTTGAAACCACAGACTTACCAATACGCTTATCATTGACATCATAAGTATAATCTACGGACTGTAAAACTTGTCCACCACTATTTTTAGGGAAGTTGACGTTCTAGATCGAAGAGAAAACCGTGAATATACTCCTCAGTCCACTCTTCCCCATATAGGCGAGTAAACATTCCCCTAGCGGGATCTTTTTGGGCGCGATAGTTAATGTAGCGACGTTGTGCTTGGAGGATTTCTGCTAATTGCTGACTATCTGTAATGGGTTCTGCTTGCTCAACCAAGTCTAGATAGGCTTGCAGATACTCCTTAAAGGCTTCAAAAACACGAGTTTGCACTAGTTCTGTTTCTTTTGTCCTTGTCCAGAGAAAGGCAGGCGAGAAGAAGGGTTTAGCTTCTACTGGAAAGTCACCCCCCCAGGGTAAGTCCTGTTGATAGGCTTTAAAAATTGGCAAGATTGGTTCTGAATATTGCTTCTGGTAGTCCTCATTTTGGAAGAGGGGCTGCATATCTAAAGCAATTAAATGTCCACCTGGTAAGGTCACTAAGTCTGCCCCAAAAAATGGTAAGTCATAAGTTGGCTGGGGAAAAATGACGAAGTTGAGAACTTGAAGAGCATCTCCTCCTTGAACATGAGCGGCTCGAATTTGCCGAAGTTTAGGGGATTTAAAGGCGTAGCTGGTGGTGGTGACCACTTCCTCTCTTTTTCCCTTCCCTGTGACACATTCATTGCGTTCAAAGCCTACGGGAATGGGATAAGGCTGTAGTGCAAGCCTTTCGGTTAGTAGGGGTATGGCGTAGTCTAAAAAAGGTTGATATAGAGTCACTTTAAAATTATCTAACCTCGGCTGGAACTGCTAAGGGAACTGCATCTTCAAACAAGAATTCGTAGAGGAATCGCTCTGACCATTGATGTCCAAAATAGCTAGTGAATAGTCCTGAAGCTGGATCTCGCTCTGCACTGTACTGATCGTAATCTTTTTGAGCTTTAATAATGCGTTGCCTTGAGGCTGGATTGGTTACGGGAGTAGCCTGCTCTACTAATTGCCAATACAAGTTAATGTACTCTTTAAAAGCTGGGAATAGGCGGTTGATCACTGTTTCCGCGTCAGTTTTTGCAAAGAGTAAGTTTTTGGAGAAGTACTGATTTGCATCATAAAACTTCATTTCTAATTGTTGGGCTAAATCATTGTATTTGTCTCGAATTTGGCTCATTGGCTCGATATACTTGTCTAGATAGGCTTGATCCCGAAACAATGGCTGAAAATCTAGCACGACCAAGATTTTCTTTTGTCCGAAGGATAAAAAATCAATTCCTAGTAAGGGCAGATCGTAATTATGTGCTGGGTAAATAACACTGTTAAAAATTTGAGATGTTTCACCAGCATCAATATATGTATAGCGAATTTTTCGTAATTGGGGACACTGATAACACCAACTTTGAATACTGGCTGGATTTTTTCCTCTCTCACTCACCATTGATTCTAGTCCAAAGGGAATGGGACGACTCTGCAACTCGAAGCGAGTAGAGAGTTCTTTTTCTAAAAACTCCTGAAACGGTTTAAACATAGATCAACATTTAGCTCCTCAACTCTTTCTGTTAATTATACTGGTTTAGGTTATATCAATGATCAAGCTACCTTGTTGGTGTAGCCTCTAATTGTTACTCTTCTTTATTTGGAATTGGGTAGACTTTTCTTAAAGCTCTCAGTTTATATTGTTATCAGGACTTAAGCAGACATAAGCTTTTAGTACACATATCAGTAAGCTCTAGTCAGCTTGTCACCTTTTCAACAGAGTGGTAAATTTAAATATATATTGAAAGTGGGAACAATGACCCAAAAACAATTCGATCCCCAAATATTTACATTTGATGAATTTATGGAATGGTACCCCGAAGATTCATTCTTGAGATATGAATTATATAATGGGGTGATTGTTGAAATGCCTAAACCTAGAGGTAAGCATTCAAATCTAATAGGTTGTCTCATTGAGAGATTACTTATAACCATTAGAGAAATGGGAAAAGGAGGAATTTGGACTATCCCCAGAGAATCAATTGTTAAGCCAAGTAGAGAATCAGGCTATGAACCGGATATCATTGTCTTAAATCAAGAAAATATTCGGTCAGAAACTCGTTGGGAAAGCGAATCAATTATTCAAAATTCTACTTCGGTCAAATTAATAGTTGAAGTAGTTAGCAGTAATTGGCGTGATGATTACTATGATAAATTTCGTGATTATGAAGAAATGGAAATTCAGGAATATTGGATTGTTGACTATGCCGCATTAGGAGGCAGGAAATTTATTGGGAATCCCAAAGTGCCGACAATCTCTGTTTGTGTCCTAGTAGATAATGAGTACCAAGTTACTAAGATTGCTGGTGACAAGCAAATTATTTCTTCTGCTTTTCCTCAATTCAACTTGACGGCTCAACAGGTTTTTAATTTGGCTAATAATAATTAACTAAATGTAGTGACTCTCTTATTATTGCAGCAAACACTGGTCAAAACAACTTAAAAATCATTTTTAACCCTTTATTAATTAATCTTTATGAGATTTCGTCATCAACTCGCTTTCTATTTAGATGATCTTGAAACTCCTATTAACATAAGTATTAATCTCATTAGTTTAACATTAACCCTCCTTTCTCTTGGTATTTTTATTATAGGAACTTATGATATTTCTTTAGAGTTGCAAAACTATTTACGTGGGCTGGATACTATAATTTTAGTCATCTTAACTCTAGAATTTTTACTGCGTTTTTACTCTAGTGAAAATCGACTCAGTTTTATTTTCAGTCTATTTGGTTTAATTGATTTAATTACTATATTACCATTGATTACAATTGGCTGGGATATAAGATTTTTTAGAATATTTCGTTGGTTTAGAATCTTAAGATTAATCAGATTGCTTAAGTTTAAATTATTTATTTTTAAGATAGAGCAAGAAGATAGTATCATTCTGGCCCGCATTATTTTAACACTTGTTTCTATTATTTTTGTCTACTCAGGCATGATTTATCAAGTAGAACATCAAGTTAACCCAGAAATTTTTCATAACTTTTTTGATGCTTTATATTTTTCAATCGTTACTATGACAACTGTGGGGTTTGGAGATGTTACCCCGATTTCTTCTGGAGGGAGGATATTAACTTTATTGATGATTTTAACTGGCGTATTCTTAATTCCTTGGCAAGCAGGTGAACTAATCAAGCAATTTTTGAAAACCTCTAAAGAAGTTGAAGCACCTTGTTTAGGATGTGGTTTAGCTTTCCATGATGGAGATGCTCAATTTTGTAAGCGTTGTGGGACAGCTTTGAGTAAAATTAAAAGCGAGGTTGATATTCGACAACCAGTTGATGATTATCTGAGAAATTACTCGAAGAGCGAATAACCAGACTATAGAGTAAGTATTAATTATGCAGGAAGGTCATTATCTAAGTCGCACGAAAACCAGCTTACAAGAGACACTATCTTGGTATACAGGAAATAACCGACATTGGAACACCCCCCCTAACCCACAGCTACAAGCAGAAGTTAGAGAAGATATTCAATCTCTCAAAACAGCTTTAGGAAAAATTAACCATAATATCTTTCATATAGCAGCTTTTGGCTTAGTTAGTCGAGGAAAGTCTTCAGTTATTAATGCCCTCCTAGGTGAGAAAATACTCTCGAGTGGTCCATTAAATGGGGTTACACAATGGCCAAGATCTATCCGTTGGACTCCCCCAAGTGCTAAGGTTCAGATAGAATTTATAGATACTCCAGGACTAGATGAAATTGCTGGAGAGTCACGTACTGCAATGGCTGAGTCTGTAGCAAGTGAGGCTGATTTAATCCTCTTTATAGTAGCTGGAGATATCACCCGAACCGAATATCAAGCCTTATCTAAACTCCTGCAAAGCAAAAAACCCCTATTATTAGTATTTAACAAGATTGACTTATATCCAGAAATAGATCAAGAAGCCATTTATCAACAATTAAAAGCTTTAGGACTGCATAAAGCACCTCTAGTAAACCCCTCAGAGATAGTCTGTATAGCAGCAGAACCTACCCCTATTAGTGTGTTAGTAGAAGGGATAGATGGAAAAGTCACAGAAGAGATAGAAACCCCTCCCCCTCAAATAGAAGCTTTAAAACTGAAAATTCTCCAGATTCTCAATAGAGAGGGTAAGATTTTATTGGCCTTAAATGCTTTAATTAGAGCTAGAGATGCACAGCTTAATATTGCCCGTAAAACCCTAGAAATTAAACGAGACCAGGCTGAGACATTAATCTGGAAATATGCACGTTACAAGGCTTTAGCGGTGGCACTCAACCCCATAGCTATAGTTGATGTTTTAGGCGGAATAATCGCCGATTTAGCTTTAATTCGCGCTTTAGCTAGTCTCTATGGTCTGCCGATTACTAGTCACAGATCTCCTCAACTTTGGCGTAAAATATTGATTAATCTAGGTAGTCTTTCTTTAGGAGAGTTACTCTCTTTAGGATTGAGTAAAATGATGGTGGGGATAGGTTATGAAGGAGTTACAGACTATGTGAGTTCTGGTTTACTACAGGCTGGAATCGCTACTTATGGAACTTATTTAATAGGTAAAGCGGCTCAAGAATATCTAGAATTAGGATCTACATGGAGTCCTTCGGGGACTAGTAAGATGATTGAGGAGATCTTCTCTGCTGTCTCTAGTGATACTTTAGTCTATCGTTTAAAAGCAACTGAAACTAAACATAAAATAAACTAAGTGGAAAATCTAGGTATTGTGATTATTGGCAGGAATGAGGGAGAAAGATTAAAAAACGGTCTTCTTTCCTTGCAACCCTATAATGTTCCTATTGTTTATGTAGACTCGGGTTCAACAGATGGTTCTGTAGAATTAGCCTGTTCTTTCTCCACCAATGTAATCGAACTAGATTTAGAGATTCCCTTTACCGCAGCAAGGGCCAGAAATACGGGTTTTGAGACACTTCTCTCTCTTTACCCAAATTTAGAATATGTACAATTTATGGATGGAGACACCCAAGTAGTCCCAGGATGGTTAGAAAATGCCGGATCATATCTCCAAGAACATTCAGAAGTCGCTGTTGTCTGTGGTAGAAGGCGGGAAAAATATCCAGAACATTCTATTTATAATACCCTCTGTGATTTAGAGTGGGATACTCCTATAGGTTCTACTAAAGCTTGTGGGGGAGATGCCATGATGAGAGTGGTAGCGATCAAAGAAGTCGGCGGATATAATCCTCATCTTATAGCAGGGGAAGAACCGGAAATGTGTGTAAGGCTGCGTCAAAAGGGTTGGAAGATCTTTGGTTTAGCAGCAGAAATGACCCTACATGATGCCCAAATGACTCACTTTAGTCAATGGTGGAAACGCAGTCAAAGGGCAGGTTATGCTTATGCTAATGGGGCTTATTTACATGGTAACCCGCCTGAATCTCATTGGGTTAAAGAGAGTCGCAGTATTTGGTTTTGGGGCTTTATTTTACCTCTAATAAGTATCAGCGCAGCGCCTTTTACTTGGGGTATCACTCTTCTGTTACTATTGGCTTATCCTCTTTTAGTCTTTAAAATTGCCCGCAATCAAGAAAAGATGGGACGCAAAGCAAGAGAAGCTAAACTATATGCTCTTTTTTGTGTAGTTGGTAAATTTCCTCAGTCTTTGGGACAGCTTCAGTTTCATCTACAAAGATTAACAGGAAAAAATGCTCAACTGATAGAGTATAAAGTTAATTAATTTCTATCTGTCTTAATCCATTCCTTTTCACTACGACGCAATAAAAAGTTTACGTAAATAGGAACCTTCCAAAGTATATAAAAAGGTATTGTCAGAAGAGTATATAAAGGAATATCATCTCTAGCGAACTTAACCCAACTAAGGGTTACACTTACGAAAATAGAAGCCCCTGCTAGTATTAAAATAACTAAAGGAGTCCAAGAGAGTCCAAAGATTACCCCCAAGATACTTAGTATTGTCCCTGTACCCCATAAGATCACTAAAAAGGAAAGAGGGGGGATAGCAAAATCTAAAGCTAAAGCTAAAAGGGCAAATTTCTTTTGTTTGATCGCCCCTTCTATTAGACGGGGAACTTGTGTGACCAATGTACTTAAGTGACCCTGTTCCCATCTAGTTCTCTGAATTTTAGCGGTTTCTTTTTCTTTAGGTAAACCACTGATAACTTTACCTTCAGACCAAAAAAGGGTAAAGTGTCCTTTAAGAGCTAAATCGATACCAAGCTGCATATCTTCGACAATGTTGCCGCTATTGAGTGAGACTTCCTGCAAAATAGAAAAGGGAAAAGCCATTCCTGTTCCCTGTAATGGACAAGGTAACTTTAAATTACTTAGACCTAACATCCGCACCTGATTTTTTAGTAAAAAGGCTAAAGCTGAGATTGTATCCTTAGTACTAGGTTGTTCGGGCTTTTCCATTAAGTAAGTGACTTGTACAGGTTGACCTGTCGACCATGACAGTTGACTAATATACTCAATTGTTCCCCTAGATACTTGACAGTCTGCATCTATCAACACCACAACATCCCGCGGATTATTGATAGCTAGATATTTTAATCCATAGTCTAAAGCATAACCTTTTCCTCTTTCGCTTAGGTTGCTTCTCTCAATGACACTTACCCCTTTTTGACGAGCAACTTCTGCTGTTAAATCGCTACAATTATCAGCAACAACCAGTATATCTTGCGGACTCTTGACCTGGGGAATTAAAGAGAGTAGTGTTTGTTCGATGACAGTTACTTCATTATGAGCAGGTATCAGTACCGAAATACTCAGAGTTGGGTTAGTTTCAATTTTTCTTATAGGGGGGGTCAGATTTAAGGCAGCTAAACACTCTATTAGCAAGACTAAACAAGGAACTAATAAAGTTATTGCTATTGTGTAAAGAAATAGGTTGATCATCCAAAACATAGTTAGTGTGAAAGAATCCAGTTTAATAAGAGAGGATTGACTAGATCTGGTGCTTCATCTTGAGGACAATGTCCCACTCCTTCTAAAGGGATGAAATCTTCTACTGTTGAATATTTTCCCAATTCTCTGCCTAATTCTATAGGTTCCCAGGGATCTTCAGTGCCCCAAAAAATCACAGCAGGACAGCTTAAAAGGGGTAGTAAATCAGTAGCTAAAGGACCTTGTGCATAAGCAGTAAAAGCCAGAAAAACATCAGCTGCGCCTTGATCTAAAGAGGGTTGATAGAGAAGTTCAACTAATTCATCTGTAACTGCTTCTTTTTGATGATAAGCTTGTTTAAGGATATTACGAATAACTTTAGGTTTAGCTAACCGCCCAAAGAAAAAATAACCAATAGTTTTATTACTTAATACCTTCTGTAAGATAGAAGTTCCTATTCGACGATACCAGGGTAAGCTTGCTCTTTTACTTTCATGCAGCAATCTTAGGGAACAGTTAAGAATAACCACTCCTTTAAATAATTCAGGCGCATTGACTGCAGCTTGCATTACAACAATTGCGCCAATGGAGTTACCAACTAAAAAAGCCTGATCCCCTATTATCTCTTTACAAAAATCGATAACTTGTGCTGCCCAAGTTTCAAAGGTATATTCTATTTCTACTTGAGGTTTAGGTTTAGCAGATGTCCCAAAACCAATTAAATCTAGTGCATAACAACGACATTCTTGACCCAAAACAGGTAAATTTTTCCGCCAATGTTGCCAACAGGCCCCAAATCCATGTACTAAAATAACGGCTGGGCCAGTTTCTCCACTTTGCTGATATTGGATAGGAAAACCTCGCCAATACCAAGTTTTGGACTTTTGTAAGACAGTAGAGGTCATGGGTTTCGTTAAAAATAACTTTCTTTTTAATAGTGTATTTGCGCGAAAATTAACTTAACGTTCCTTTATTCTACAGGTTTCCTAATGTCAAATGTTACTCAATTCCTTGGTTCAGAAGCTATTACCCCCTATCAAGAGGCTAGAGTAGTAATCTTACCTATTCCTTATGAAGCTACTACAACTTATCGTAAAGGCTGTGAAAAAGGTCCAGATGCTGTCTTAATTGCCTCACAGCAGTTAGAAGCATATGATGAGGAGTTACGACACCAAGCTTGCCTAGAAGTGGGTATCTACACCCATGAACCTATCGCTGATACCCGTTCTAACCCACATATCACAGCAGAGGAGATGCTAGAGATAACCACTGCAACAGTCTCTAAACTACTAACTGAAGGTAAATATGTAATTGCTATAGGTGGAGAACACGCTATCACTACAGGGGTAGTCAAAGCATATCTTAATTACCTATCTGAACCCTTTACAGTCGTCCAAATAGATGCACATGGAGATATGCGCTATGAATATGAAGGTTCACT
>CASBQB010000370.1 GCA_949127655.1 Chroococcales cyanobacterium PMM_0086
GAGGCAATCATCTGACCATCAGGGGAAAAGGCTACACTTCTGACAGAATCTTTATGACTTTGTAAAGTGAGTAGTTCTTGCCCCTCTCTATCCCAGAGTTTGACTGTATTGTCATCACTTGCAGAGGCAATCATCTGACCATTAGGGGAAAAGGCTACACTCAAGACAGAACCTGTATGACCTTCTAAGCGATTTTTTTCTCTTATACGTTGATAAAGTGTTTGATGGAGTTTAGAGCGTACCTGCATGGCATTATCTGGCGAGAATTGAGTCTCTTTTAAACGTTTACCAGCCCGCACAATTGCTATTAGTGACTCTAGTTGTTTATGTTCTTGCCAATAGACTTCTGAGGTCATTCTTAAGGCTTCAAGGATCTGCTTTTCCTTCTCTGTCTCTTCCTCAGTATAGGTTCTCTTACTTTCGGTGATAAAATCTTCTGTCTGCTGATTGAAATAGCCGAGATCTTTATACTGTGTTAAACAGTCTTGCGCTTCTTCTAGTCTTACTCCTTTTAATAAGTGTTTTTCTGGCTGGATGCTTCTTTTGTGCCACTTTAAAGCTTCCCGTCGTAACTGCTGGATGAGTGGTAAAGCTTTTCGATTCTTATTTAGCCATTCTTTTAACTTTCCCCAATGGCGGATAATTGCCTCATGTGCTAGGTAGATGATCGGTTTTGACTGCTGATCAATTCCCACTTTAATCTCATCTGTTACCACAAGCCTAGCTTCTACCAATTTGAACAAGACTTCATTTACTAATTCTTCTTTGTGAGTATCGTTAAATAGTTCACTCTTGTAAATACGACGACCTGTATCTTCTGTTTCTTCTCCTGGTTGTACAAGTTCTAGAAAGATACGCTGTATAAGTCCTTGTTTGATTGAATCATTCTGGAAACCCTCATAAACTGCATTCGCTTGCTTCTCTAATGCTCCTTCTACTCCACCAATTCGCTTATACCCATCAATTGTAATTTCTTTCGTTGTTTGACCTGCTTTATATTCTGTATACCAGCCTTGCCATAACTCTGTCAGGGCATATTGCAACAGTGGTAAACTTCCCTGCTCTTGTTTAACTGCCTGTTTCAGTTCATCTTTGAGGTTCTCTGCAATATTTACACCAAAAACTTTAGCAGGTTTACAAATGACTTGATCTAATTCTGAGTCTTTTAGGGGGGTAATATCAACCCGACAGGTCTTGATCCGCTCTGCTAGATTACCATAGGTTTGTTCTAGGCACTTGCCAAGAAAATCAGCCCGCATGGTTATTACTAGGCGCAATTTACCTTTTAGCGCGTCTACTGTAGTAAACAAAACCTCAAAAAACTGCTTTCTTTCCTGCTCTTTTTCCAGACTACCCCGACAAAGGGTAAACACTTCCTCAAACTGATCTACTACTAAAACGACCGTTTGATCGTACTTTGTTATTAGCTCTTCTAATGCTTGTGCACCTTGACTATTGAGATTAGCTTGGAAATCAGCAATCTTGCTTTTATGCTCTTCTATTAATTTGGTAAGTTCATCATAACTAGTGCCTGCTGGAATAGTTTCTTCAGGAATAAAGGCTTTTACTAAACTCTTTAGAGGGCTTTCTGTTGGTGTGATAACTGGTAAAATTTCCCAACTTTCTGTTCCCGAACGTCTTAGACCTTTTTTTATTTCACTGAGTAACCCTGCACGCACTACTGAAGACTTACCACTTCCTGATGCACCCAAGACAGCCAGAAAATTTCCTTCATAGATTTTACCTAGCAATTCATCTGTCAGAGCAGTCCTGCCAAAAAAGAACTTAACATCCTCATCTTTAAAATCAAACTTTTCTAATGCTCGATAGGGACAACTATTTTCTTGTAGTTCAATAACTTCTACTGATTTAGTAACATCTTTTCTGTAGATGCTAACGCAGGACTGGAACGATTACTCAGCAACCTCTTTAAGCTTCTAGGTTTTTCTTTCGGGCTAGCTTTCGGGCTTGAAAATTACGGTCATTGTCTTGTCAGGAAATGATGACAAGCAAGTTGTTAAACCAGACGGATTAAGTACCTACTTTGACAAATACTTCTTTTTCATAGTCAAAGGTAAAGCCTTCTGCATCTCCCCAAGTTTTTGATTTGACTCGGCTGTTAACTGTAGATTGAGCAATATGAGTTAATCGAGCCATTTCAGCACGGGTAAGTTCAGTAGCTTCTTTAAGTGAGTCAATACTTCTAGCTGTTAACCTTTGTTTCTTAGATATTCTCGAAGGTGTGATCTCTTCTGCTACTATTCCTCCTCCTTTATAAGTGGATGCAGGCATATAAGCTATATTCTCTCTGCTAGCTGTTTTGTCTTCTACTCCTTGTCTTGGTAGCTCCTGGTCAATCTCTAACTGTTCTAAAGGTTGTTCTCTCTCGATGATTTGACTATCTACACTATCTACTTGACTATCTAATATACTCTTCACTAGTCCAGGTAAGCGGGCTTCTAATATCCTATTAATTCGACTATCTAAGCTATCAGTAGCTATCACTGGGTTAACTCCCAATAAGGATAGATCGTACGCTTCTAAACAAAGCTCTATACATTTCTGTAATGCTGCTGCTGCACTAGTCCCACTTGAGTTACACAATTCTATGAATCTTTCCCATTTCTGGGGGTTGGCTCTAAAGATTACTTGCTTTTTATCTTCTATTTCTTTCATTTGACTATCTTCTAACTATCTAGTAATATTGTAGCATATAGATAGTTATAGTTATCACTAGTTATTTAATACTTAAGAGTAGGCTATTGATAGAAATCAAGTCTCGATGATTGGATGTGTCAGGAGTTATCGTACTAATCACCCTTATTTGTACCCTCTTTGACAGTAAACAATCTTAAGATTTAGTCCATCTACTCAAAATTTTATTAGGATCGAAGGATCGTGCATATAGATAATAAGATAAAATACTTGGCAAAATCCAAGTTCTGTAAACAAAAGAGGAACAAACAAATGGCTAGACATATTGCCCTAGATGACAGTAAACTCGATTCTGAGAAATTTGTAGAACAAACGTCTAATGATTCGGATTTTGAAATAGTACGTTCATCACGCGGTTTTGTTCGTGTAGATATGCAAAAAGTTAAGGAATCAATGAAACGGGCAGTAGAAATACGCAGGATTATTAGGGTCCAGAATAATAGCACAGATTTAGGCTTTTAAAAATCATATTTCTATATGACCGACAAGGATGGAAAGTTATAACAAAATCTTTGAAGATCTGGTTTACAGTACACCACAAGATTCTGTCGAAAGACTCTATGGAATGTTAGCCTATGCTGAATATAAAATAGACAAACATGAGTGGATGTCTACTCACCCCAATCATTCTAAAGAAGAACTTAAGGCTTTTTTGTCACACTACACTAAACGCACGTTAGATAAGTATCGTAGTGACGCTGCACAAGCCTTTGCTGGTTTTGGTGAAGATTATGCTCAAAAGTTGATAACAGAAGAGATAATAGAAATACAAAAAAAAGAAGGAACACTAGAAGCATTAAAAAGTCTTGAAGCCCGTCTAAACCAAGAAATTAAGACAACTAAAGTACATTACTCGATACCCGTATTGCAAGGGGTTATTGCTTCTGCTATATTTACATTTCTATTATTTATAATCGCTTTACTCTATACATTAGCTAAACCAGATACTAATGCAGGTAGATTGCTTCAATACTTAATTGCTCCTGATGGTTATGAGATAAAACTAATACCTAAACCCCCAATTTCTCCTAAAAAATAATAACTTACAGTAGTTCGCTATATCTTCCTTTACCTGCTTCACTTCCTTTGATGATCTTGTAGGTCATACCGCTTGCGACTGCCATCTGTTGGGCGAATTCTTTTTTTGCTTGCACTATCGAGTCTTCTATTAGGTTATCTCCTTTTACTTCGACAATCACATAAGTTCCGTCTTCTTTTTGAAATAGAAAGTCGGGATAATAACTCCTGATGCTGTGTGAGTCTGGGTCTATATACTGTATGTAAAAGTCTGACTGTCCATGTGTTAACATCCCTGTGAAGTAGACTTTCTTGATTTTCTTCTCGTATAGTAGTTTCCAGAATAAGACTTGTTCGGGATTTGAGTCAAAGCAGTAAGTGTCTAGGTGGAAGCTCTTATCTTGGTGCGGTTGGGCGTTAGCATCTGTTATACGGACTATCTTTTCTGGTGCGGCTGTGACTTGATAGTAACCGTCTTTTGAGAGTTTGACTAGTGCGACTTCATATAGTTCTTTTTTCTGGTACTCTTCTATAAAGTAGAGTTCTGTAAATAGGCGCGGGATGATCCAATCATATAGCAGTTCGTTGAATTGGTTGACTGCTTCTAGTATCTGGTCTGTGCCTTCTACTGTGCTAGTTAAAACGTCCTCAATAAATAAGCAGGTCTTGTTTAAATAACATGATATTTCTATTACCAGGGTCATCTGAGTAAATTTTTTCTTAACTCTGATCTGGGTAATATCTTCAGTTATTCTCTTACTCTTACGTTTGTCTGGGTCTAGTCCTTCTTGTTGGGTATGGTATAGGCGGTATTGTGCTGTATTACTTTCTTGGAGTGCCTTCTCTAGTTCTAATTTAATTCCTGTTGTGATCTTTTTCTCTTTGAGGGTAAATTGATGACGCACTCTTTGAAGTTGGATCTTTTCTTCTTTAAGTACTCTTACTTGCACTATTTCTTTCTCTTGTCCTGCGCTCTCTATTTGAGCTATGCTAATCCTAAAGTTCTGCTGCAGTTCTTCTTCTAAGATCTGTTTATTGTTTTCACTCAGGTAAACTGAAGCTGTCTGCTGGACTTCTGTTATTGACCTTAAACAGCGCATGGTCGCTTGTAGGACGAAGATCCTTGACTTGGGTTGACGGAAAAGAGCTACCCCAAATAGGGATCTACAGTTCCATCCTTCTCTACCTTTGTTAACTAGTAGAATAAACTGTTTATCTGAAGTTGGAGTATCAAGTCGGTTAAATTCTCTGATCTGGTCGTTGGTGGTGATCTTCTCATCCCCTACGTTAACTAGTATGCTATCTCTAGATAGTTGATAACTATCTAATACTTTCTCTATTGCTGGTTTAAGTTCATTTTCTAACTCCTCTATGGTGGCTGCAAAGAAGGCGATCTTGGGTAACATTCCTTCATATCTTTTATTGGCTGTGTTTTTCAGGAAGTCACTTATTACTACTTCTATAAATTCATCTGTTCGGGTGTTACTATAACCATTTATTCTCACTTTCTTGAGGTAGGCTTTTTCTATCGCTTCTTGAAGACTGAAGGCGTATACTACTTCTGGTAATATCTGTTTTCCTACATAAGGTGTTCCTGTGTAGTTATAACAGGCTACGACTCTTGTACCTGCTTTTTCTAAACTAACAGCCAATTCATCAACTGTTGTCCTGAGACTTGTTTTGGTGGCTTTTACTCCCATATCTGAAGCTAATTGATTACCAAAAGCGTGATGTGCTTCATCTATGTAGATACCCAGTTGGGTGACTCTTTTTAGTTTCTCGAAGCGTTGGTTAGTGGTGAGTGTGTCCTGATCTTCTGGTTCGTCAAAGCCATAGAGATCTGCGTTTTGGGCATAGATGCTGTCTGGTTGATAGGTGGGTTTACCACTTTTAAAAAGCTGATCTAGGGGTGTTTGCTCTTTGTTTTGTCGCTTTAAGATGATCTTTTGGGTGTTGGAGATGACTATATTAAAGCGGGAGTTATCTAGTATGGTTAGCGTTACTCCTGAGTCTTCTAAGAAGTGATAGTTTATTTGAGTAGTTAAAAAGTTGACATATTCGGGAGGAACTACTTTACTCAGGTCAAAAGTCTGTATTTCTTTTAAGGATTGAAGAACTGTTTTATCTGGTGCAAAGACTAGGGCGTTATGGCAGTATTTTAGATCACTAGGGAATTTATGAGCTAGTAAGAATTCATAATAGATACAGGTAGCCATTAAGATTGTTTTCCCTACTCCCATAGTAAGAGCAAAGATGTAGTTTGCATAGGGTCTAGCATTGGCACTCATACTTTTAAATACTGCCTCATACTGTTCTTTTGAGGCTTCTTTGACGAGATCTAGTTGTATTTGCCCATTGTTATTAAGAACGTTCCTACCTTGAAATTTATCCTCGTTTTCTGACCATGTTTTGAAGATTTGATGCAGGGGTTGGTTATCTAGGAATTCTTTTAAAAAGATGTATATTTCTAGTGCTTCATATTGAGGTTTTCTCAAGAAGGCGTTAGAGTTTGTGGGGTCATTGTAGTCAAGAAAGCGTTTAGTTAGTTCTCTGTAGTTTTGCTTGATGCGCTTTTTGTTCTGTTGATAAAAGTTGAGGAGTTGTATAAAGAAGGAGAAGTCTAGGTTAGCCGTTTTGGTGGTTGTTTTTTTAACCATTTGGTACTCTTAATTGGGGAGATGCTCTATGATGACCTAATTTTAGGAGAATTTTTCCCAAGTTTAGCAGTTTAGATTATAATCAGGATAAGCCCGCTAGTAGGTGAATGTCGACTTCATGCCGTGTGTTCGAGAGCCAAGCGCTTTTGAGCCTAGCTTACTAAGGGCTTCAATTTTTCAAGTGTTAAAGGATCACGTTTGCAATACCATCTACCTGATCGGTATTTTCTCTTGTCATCCAAATCTAGAATTAGTGAGTAGTCTTGGCATAGCGGTGTGAAAAAACTATCATCGTTCTTCTGATATAGACGTTGCAAAGCCCATAAATAATAATCAATAACCTGTAGACCTATTTCTTGTGAAGATTCTTTAACATCGATAGTGGTAGGTTTATCATGTCCTTTTTTCCATTGTTTTTCAAATCTATTCTTAGCCTCTCTAATTGCTTTTGCTAATGCTTCACGTCTTTCTGCTTCCTTTAATCTAGCAAAAATGATCTTATTTTCATCAGCTTGATGAAGCATATTTGTAAATAAACTAGTTACTAACTCATCATAAATCTCCCCATTTTGTAACTTTTCTTCATCAAATTCTTTTAAAAATTTAGCCATATCAGCTAATTCTAACTTACGTCTAACAACTATTTGTACTTTTGCGCCTAACGTTGGTAGTATCTTAAAAACTTCTTGACGGACTTCGGGGTGATCATTTTTGGCATGAAATAATAAGGCTGTTTTTTTCGCTTCTGGTTGCATAGAAGGAATATCTTTAAAGCGGGCATCTAATAAGAGACTGGTTCTCAAGTCCTCTAATTTTTGCTTTGCTAGTATTGGATCTTTTAATCGCACAACTCCTATCATAAAGACTTTTGATACTCCTGGTTTTCCTATAATTATTTGACCTTTTTTGTTATATAGAGTTAAATCTCCAGATTCATCTACATAGTAGTATCTAATTTTTTTCTGAGCGGTCATCTTTTAAAGTATTAATGTTTTTTTAACCATATTGAACCCCTACTTCTAGTGATTCACAGAGGAGATCTGTTATTTTAATTCTGATTGTTCCTGCATCTTTTGGTATTTCATATCTACCTTTGACTAGGTTGTTTTTGTCGGGTAGGTCTATTATTTGGGGTTCTAAGATTGCTCCATCATAGTTCCAATCTATTTTAATTGATTCTACTAATACTCTCCAATCTTCTAGTTTTTCTTGTTCTTGTGAGAGTTTTTGCAGGAGGTTCATTGGATAGAATGATTCTATAATCAAGTGGTTGTCTTTGATGTCTATTCTGGCTTCTGAGTCACGCTTGAAGATGATGTCTTTTCTATCACGTAGGATGTCTACTACTTCTACATCTAATTTGTAGGGTAATGCTTCTGTTATGAGGATATCGCGTAAGTCTGGTTCATGTCCCATGCAGACTAGGGTAATCTTTTCTACTGCTTTATTGGGGTTATCTGCTTGACGTTTTTCAAAGCTTTTGTAGTCAAGTCCTGCGATAAGTTCATTAAGATCTTTTCTGGTAGCGATACGGTTGACGGGCATTATTTTGATCATGCGTCCGTCTCTTTCTCCATCAAATAAGCTACCTTTATCTAGTGGTTGTACTTCGAGTGCTTCTAATAGGAGGTCTTTTGCTTCTAGGGGGTTTCTAAAGATATCGTAGTGATTGACGTTATAGATTTCTATTCCTGTATAGTAGGTGGTGGGTTCTTCTTCTATTAGTTCTTTTTGTTGGTTATTGGGGTCAAGTTGTTGTGCTATTGTTAAGAGTCTTTTGGTGGTTATTTCTACTGCACCTAAGTTGATGTCTGCACCGATGAAGCGTCTACCTAGTTTCATAGCTACTGCTTGGGTGGTTCCACTTCCCATGAAGCAGTCAAATACTAGATCTCCTGGGTTAGATGAGGCTTTTATAATGCGTTCTAGTAGGGCTTCTGGTTTTTGGGTGGGGTAGTCAAATCTATCATTTGCTTGACTATTAACAGCAGATATATCTGACCAGATAGTATGAACAGCACTTCCTTGAATATCATCTAAATATCTTTTTAATCTTGGTTTTCCAGAACTACCTAAAACAATTAGTCCTTGAATTAAAAGCTCATTAATTTTTTCTTGTGAATATCTCCAATGTGTCCCTGGAGGTGGCTCTATTTTCTCGCCTAAAAATATTTTAGCTTCTCCTTTTTTTCCATGTCCAGCTGCAGTTAAGTTATCTAATGTAAATAATCTTCCTTCTTCATCTTCTCTGAAGTGACTTTCAATATATCTTTGTCCAAGTTTTACATATTGTTTTTCAAATTTGTAATTATTATTTTTGCTATAGAAAAGTATATTATCATGAACAGTACCATATTTATTAGCATCTGCATGAAAATTAAACCTTTGCCAAATAACTTCACTTCTAAACTTATCTACCCCAAAAATCTCATCTAAAATATATCTTAAATGATGACTCTTATGCCAATCACAATGTAGATAAATACTCCCGTTATCTGCTAAGAGTTCCCTAATTAAGATCAATCTTTCATACATGAACTGTAGATACTCATCATTACTCCATATATCTGTATATTGCTTCTCCTCAAAGGCGTTCTGATCATTGGTTATCTGTTGACCTTTTAAGCTGATCTTCTTCTTATAGTCAGCTTTAGAGTCAAAGGGAGGGTCAATGTAGACTAGGTTAACTTTACCTCTGAACTCCTTTAGGAGATGCCCCATAACTTGGAGGTTGTCACCCCAAAAAATCTTATTTAGCCAGCCTTCTGCTGTACCGTGTCTTTCTTTTAGTTGTGCAGGATAGTAATGAGTAGAAGTGAAGGGTCTTTTCCCCTTCCAGTTAAGCATAGGATAGCCTTTAATTGGCTCAAATTGGTAGTCGTTTGTAGTAGTGGTCATGGTAGTTCAACACCCTTTATCCCAAATTTCAGAAAGAACCTGAATACTAGCCTAGAGATGATTTTGGGTAAAAGATTGTCTTTAAACTATACCAATTTTAGGGTAAGTTTTGATTATGTCAAGCGTTTTCAAAAAAGATGATAGATTTGGTTTACTATAGTAGAGTAAGCAACATTTAGTACAAGTTAGATGTCAGAAGCTCAACAAACAGAAGTAACCGCTACCATTAGAATGATCGGGCAGTCTATGGATAACTTTGAAGTTCCTGCCCCTCTTTTGGTTCGTACTTTAGATGGGTTTCAACAAATTGTCTATTTGTTAGCTGCTTCTAGTGATAATAAAAGTATAGGTAAAAGGTTTAGAATTACCAATGAGTTACAACAACTCTATACTTTAAAATGTCAAATACCTCAAGCAGGAAGTTATTCTATTCCTATTTCTTTAAACCCTTGTCTTTATGCTCAACTAAGCTTAATAACTAAGTATGATACTATTCTCGAAAACTTACAGAATATACTTTCAGGAGTTAGTGAGAATAATTTAGAGAAAATAAGACATATATTACCTGATTCTAAGATAGGGAATAGAGTTTTAAATGAATTAAGAAAGTGTCTTCCAAAAGCTGGAGAAGGTTGGCGATTAGGTTTTCTATCGGGTGAGAGTCAAGAGGTAATTTTAACAGATAAGACTATTCATCATATAGATAGATGGTTAAATCCTAATACCACTGAAGATGAAGTTATGACAGTAACAGGAGAGTTAGTAAGAATTAATTTTGATGAATATACTGTTGTGATTAAATATCCTCCAACCAATCATGAGATTAAGTGTTTTTATGTGGAAGAGTTAGAGGATTCTTTAATAGAAAACCGTCGTCAATTAATACAATTAACTGGTAAGTTTACCCTAAATGATGAAGGACATCCGAATAAATTAACAGATGTAACAAGAATAGAACCTGTTGATTTATCTACTATCTTATTAAAAGAGATAAGTTTTGGTAATGTTAAATTAAGATTAAAAAATATAACACCAATAGTGCCATATATGGATGAGGAGAGCAGTCAATTATTTGTAGTTGAAGAACCTAAAATAGGCTTATTTACCTTTGCTTATACTAGAGAAGAATTAATTGAAAAAATAAATGAGCAGATAGTCATGATGTGGGAAAGATATGCTCAAGCTAATCCTGAAGCTCTAGCAAAAAATGCCAAAGAGTTAAAAATAAAACTATTAGAGAATTTAGAAGAAGTCTAGATGTCAAGAGATAAAAATAAGGTAGAGAAAGTTCTATTAAAGAAAGGCTTTAATAAAGAAGAGGGAAAGCATCATCGGTTTTACTACTACACAAAAGGAGGTCAAGACACAGGTATATATACAGAAACTAGCCATACAAAAAAGATGAAGGATATCCCTGATAATCTACTATCATTAATGGCTAAACAATGTAAGTTAACTAAGTCTGAGTTTTTAGATTTGATTGACTGCCCTATGAGTCAAGAAAAATATGAGAAGCTACTAAATGATAAAAAATTAATATAGTTTTATTAAGATTTTGTAATACATACAGTGTCAAGCCTGACCTAAAATAGAGATAGACAAGCATTGACACAAATACCACTTTTATAGTAACCTCGGATAATCTCAACCATCATCAACAGTTTTTAACACCAGGAGGCTAGAACAATGACAAATATCATAACTATGCCTAAAATTATAAGTAAGCTTACTAAGGCTAAGTTAGGCTTTACTAAGGCCTACATCCGCAAAAATGGACTACCTAGCTGGTGGGATAAAGAATTAGATACAAAACCCATAGCGGTTTTGGAAGGTGCGGGTTACATTGCAGATCGTCTAGGACTTGATCTTAAATCTCTACTATCTGCAGATATAGAAGTAAAAATAGAACCTCAACCTGAGACTAAGTGTAAAAAACGTGTCAATCAAGATGATATTAACCC
>CASBQB010000371.1 GCA_949127655.1 Chroococcales cyanobacterium PMM_0086
ACTCAGAGAGACGACAACTAATCTAACTGAAAAAGATTTAGAATTAATATCTTTACAAGAAAGACTCAGAGAGACAACAACTAATCTAACTGAAAAAGATTTAGAATTAATATCTTTACAAGAAAGACTCAGAGAGACGACAACTAATCTAACTGAAAAAGATTTAGAATTAATATCTTTACAAGAAATAGTGCCCGAAGAAGAAATTCAAACAGCAGTTTTTCAGACAGAACCAACAACAATAAAACCTCTTCTTGAAATAAAAGAAGAAACAATTACAGAAATGCAAGAAGAGATACCTTCTAGTGAGAGTTCTATTGAAGGCAAACAATTTCTTATTCTGGGAACATTAACACAGATCAGCCGAGAAGAAGCTAAAACCTTAATTGAAGAAGCAGGAGGAAAGATTATCAATTCACCCAATGCCAAAGCAGATTATGTTCTTGTAGGAAAAGCACCTGGTGAAAAGTTAAAGAAAACTCAAAGACTGGGAATAAGACAACTTTCAGAGACACAGTTTTTGACAATGATAGAACTGCACAAAACTTCTTAAGCTGAACCGACAATCCACAACTTTAGTTATGGGCGCGTCAACATGACATAAGATTGTGATATTGTCGTTCACCTTAGACATAGCTTACGGTATAACCGAAGGGTGTGAGCTATGGGAAATAGAGCAAAAAATTGTTATTTTGTTGTGGCTATGAATATTAACGAAATTGAAACCTCTCTGAACAATCCCGATTTTCAGTATCGGCTCAAAGCAATCGCCGCCCTCAAAGACTATAGCCCAGAAATTGCTGTTCCTCTGCTAACCAGTAAACTGCATGACCCAGAGTTCTTAGTACGATCTTTTGTCAGTATGGGTTTTGGTAAGCAACAAACAGCCGAATCTTTCGCCGCTTTGCTACAAATAATGAAATTTGATGACACTCCCAATGTAAGAGCAGAAGCTGCTAATTCTCTTTCCCTTTTTGGTAAATGTGCCGCCTCTCATTTAGTTCTGACTTTTTTACAAGATGACCACTGGTTGGTTCGTCGTAGCATTCTAGCAGCACTAATGGATCTTCAAGAACACAGTGAACTCTTAGAGGTTTGTCTTGAAGCTTTAGCCAGCAAAGATATAGTCATCCAAGAGGCATCAGTTCAGGCTCTGGGAACATTAGCCCAAACTACTCAACGTCAGGCTGCACTCTCGGAAATCTTAGCACTGGTTGGTTCAGAGTCCCCAAGAATTCGTAGACAAGTGGCCTATGCTTTGAAGCGGTTTGATGAGCCACAGGTCAAGGAGGTTTTGAGTCAACTCCGCCAAGACCCACATCATCAAGTTGTCGCTGCAGCTTTAGAAGACTTGCTCTAGAGGCTGTTTAAGCTTCGCTAAACTGTTTTAAGGCATTGATTAAATGGTCAAAATAAAGAGCCAGTAAATCCTGTTCTTGAGAACTAAATTGCTCTAAGCTAGCAGTTTTTAACTGTTCTAGTCCATAGATCATCGCGTCTAGAGGAACCTGTAATTCTTGATAGAGTAACTGCATATTTTTGAGTCCTTCTGGGCTAGTAAATTGAGTATTTTTCCCAGCAATTCCATAGGTGATACAGCGTAGAAAATGCCAAAAATCTCGCCAACAAGCTTGCGCCCTTTCGGGAGGGTAGAGGTCATGTCCAGGCTCAGTAATCTTGGGAAAGTTGGCTAAGACTTTTTCTCTGGACTGAGTAACCAGATTAGCTGCTTCTTCTCGTAATAATCGGACTTGTTTCAAAGTTGCCGAACTATCGGGAATAAGCTGTTCAAGGCGAAATAATTCTTCATCAGTCAAATATCGACCTTGATCATCAGCTTTTTGAAAAATGGCAATTACTTCATCTGAATGCAAGTTTTTCCAACTGGCAAAACTGACAATTCTGGCTTGAGGGATTAGTTGTTTTGCTCTTTCACTTAATTGCATACTTATTTTAAGTCCTTGCTAGTATCGTAAAGTTTTATTAACATCAGTTCAGGATAAGAGAAACAAGAAAAGCAAGTGGCTGGTAAGCTGAAATAAATATTAAATCAATCAGCACCACACTCCTATGTATAGTCTAGAATCTTTTTTTGTCACATTGATGATTTTTGCAGATATTTTGAACCAAAGTGGCATTCACAATTACTAACTCACAGTTTAAAAACTCGTAAACCGTCTAACAATCTGAGTTAAAGTTAAATTATGACCATTCTAGTAGCCTTCTAACAAGATTTATTCTTGAAGTTAAATAAATTCTTTAGCAATGGTCGTAATAGGCAAAAATAATGAAAGAGGTTTATCTTGAAATGGAATAAATTCATATTTTAAATAAAATTCTTTGGCACTTAAATCTATTGCATCAACTCTAACAGCAAAAATACCAATTTCCTGAGAAGCTTTTACTGTTCTCTCAAGTGCATTTACCAGTAATTCACTTCCCAATCCTTGTCCTTTGACTGAGTTATCTACAGCTAATTTGCCAATTAATATGACTGGAATTGGATAATTGGGAATTTTTTTTTGATAAGATTCTAGTAGAGATTTAAACTCAATTACACTTGCACTAACTGCATAATAACCATCTATTCTTGAAGGATGAGATTGAGAAATAGCCACGAAGGTCTTAGCAATACCTTTTTCATGATTTTGCGAGCGCATATTTTTTAATATAACCATTTAAAACTGGATAACCACAATCAAAATGTTCTCTTTGATATTCTTTCTGAATAGGAAAAAAGTTCCATCTTTTTTGGGCTTCACTGTCCATATTTGTAGCTATATTTCTTGATAGCTGTTCTGAGTTTTCCCTGAAGTTCTGGCGGATTTTCCATGATAGACATAAATAAATCTCTATCTCGCTCTGAAAGAACTAATTTGGACTGCGATTCTATCTCTTGTTTGGCAACGGGTAACAGATGAAGAAGAGTATATGCACTTAAGGATATTCCCCTTAGATATGCGGCTTTTTCCAGAAGTTCCTTTTGTTCAGGAGTCACTCTCAAATCTATACGGCTATTTTTAGCTGTAGACTTGTGGTGCGCGGCTTCTCTACTAGAAGAGGTTTTTGACATTGGCATAATCTCCTGTTATTATTTTCCCTATTTATAGTTTGACATTTTTTGCCGTACAATGTACACACATTGTTTTAGCTAGACCGTTTTATTTTGAGCAGCTAAAGAGACACCTAGTCGTTCTGAAATATAGATTTCTAAGTTACGGATAATATGAGTCCAGGAAGTATCAGTTTGACTCTCTTCTAACATCGGATCTACAAAAATAGTAAAAAGACCTAAACGGTTGCCCGCTAAAACATCTGTGAAGAGACGATCCCCAACCATGCCGACAGAAGTGCAGGGTAAGTTCATTTGTTCTAGGGCTATTCTGAGTTTACGTCTTGAGGGTTTACCCGCAGCCAAAAGATAAGGTAATTTTAGAGATTTGGCAATATTACCGATACGTTGTTCACTCAGATTATTACTAACTAACCAGAGGGAGAGGGTACATTCTTTGATTTCTTCAATCCACTGACTTAATTCTGGAGAGACTTGAGAATGTTGCCAAGGAACCAAAGTTTCATCTACATCTAAAATGAGGCCTTTGAGGGCATATTGATCTAAAATAGCCGGAGTGATTAGAGTAATAGGACCGCCGAGAATTAAATTCGGTTGTAAAAGATTCACTGGAGACATAAAGTTTTAAAAGAGCACACTAAGGAACAGATATAAGTTATTTGGGGAGTGAGGATTATGCAAGAAATATATTATCTCTATCGACAAATCTTGAAAAAGATCCGGCTAGTCTTCTGTGCTATATGTACAATTTTACTATGTATTTATCTGAACATCCAACAGATAGAACCAATTCTAGCAGAGTATTCACCCGTAAGTACTGGAAATAGTCGCAATCTTTGGCAGTATGCCTCATTTCCTGTGGAAAACTTTCAAACCTATACATCGGGATTCGGTTATCGGATTTCTCCTATTAATGGAACCCGTCAATTTCATTATGGACTAGATTTGGCTGCTCCTTTAGGTAGTTATGTCAGAAATTGGTGGACTGGTCAGGTAGTCGAATTATCTGATAATACTGGTTGTGGAACGATGATTAAAATTGAATCAGGTCAATGGCAGCATCTTTACTGTCACTTGAGTGGACGAGTAGAAGATAGTCCCACTGGTCGCTATCTCTTAGACTCAGAAGGGGGTATACTCCTTACTTTAGGGCAACAAGTTCCATATGGCGCTAGAATTGCCCGTGTTGGGATGACTGGTAACACCACAGGACCTCATCTACATTGGGGGTTGAAATATGACGGTCAATATATAGACCCAGCTTTAGTTATACAGGAGATGTATCGACAACAGGTAAGCAAGAACTAACCACCGCTAATTTTTACTTTGTACCCCTGTATAGTGAGCACTTGCACTATCTTATCTTTATGTTCACCTTGTAGTTCTAATGTCTGCTCCTTAACTGTCCCACCACTGCCACATTGAGTCTTTAGTTGTTTTAATAATGTATTAAGGGTTTCTTCGGAAGCTTGAAACCCGCTAATAACTGTTACAGTCTTTCCTTTGCGTCCACTGCGAGTCGCCTGAACTTTCAAAGATTGTTGTTGATGCTGGGGGGGGAGATCAGGTTTAGCTCTTTCAAAAGCAGCTGTATTGTCTACTGAGCCAAATTCTCGGTAGACAACTTGTTTTTTTTGGTTAGATTTCTGCTCAGAAGTCATCGGATCTCAAAAAACAGGATAATTCTTAAGATCAATTTTAGCTCAAAACTCTTTAAGAAATCGCTTCGAGTATAGCTGGACGAGTATACCAACTATAAGGTCCTGTTGTCACAGGCTGAATATTCAACTCTTCACGCCATTCTTCTAAAGGGCGTTCTAATCCTTCTTCCCACTTGACAGGAAATAGGGGTTTAGCTGCGAAACCTATCGCTAGTCCGTCGGAAATTAACTCAAACTTGTATCTCAGGGTCTGTCTTAGTTCATCGTTACTTTCCACTTCTGTTGGCAGTTTATTATTAGTAAAAAAAGACATAAACACCGACAATAGATCTATAAAAAGAAATGATGGATAACGAGTTTGGGCGACAGTTACAGAAATTACCCCTAATTCGCCAAAATTATCCAGGCTAAACCCTGTCAGGATATGGTGAAGATCATGCGTTTTACCAATCCGTAAACCTATATACTCTTCATCTTTCTCGATACTATCTGGTACATCGTAAAATTGTGGGTCATAGCCTATTGTACTCATCACTTTAGCGAAAGTCCAACCTAGTGAACCTTTGGGCATCGCTAACATTGCTTGTAGATCATAATCAGGACCTACATACTTTTCTTGGAGCATTTTTGCTGAGGAGGGTTCTTGCTGAATTGCCCTGACACATAAATTCATTTGTGGACTGTTGCGCAACCTTCTCCCAAGTTCAAACACATTGTCGGTATTTTCAGATCCTCCCTTGGCTAACTCTACCAGTTCCAGTAATTTTTGTAGGTTCTCCGAGGAGGCAACTTTATTAATATACTTGTAGCTCACCGAATTCTCCTCTTTATAAGATAATTTTCTTTCTCCATCCTAATTCACTTTATTAGTATTTTTATAGTGCGTTATTCAGCTTGTCATCATTCTTTATAAATTTAATAAAGAAATGTTGCCGATTGTAAAAAAATAAGTTACATTTAATTTATAGTCATTGACTAAAACACGGTTATCTAATATAAAGGTCTGTCCCATGGAAAATAAAGAAACTAAATTTGGCTTTAACAGCTTTTCTGAAAACCTAAACGGTCGCTTAGCTATGCTAGGTTTCGTTATCGGAATCGCAACTGAGTTACTCACAGGAAAAGGTATCCTCGCTCAGCTTGGCTTAATGTAATTGAGAGTGGAGAAGTATTACCACTATCATTGTCTTACGCTCGAACTAACTAATCTAAAAACCTCTACCCTATTTAAAGGTAGGGGTTTTTACTGAGACTCTTAAGAAAAAAACAAATTACCAAGTCACTGTGATAACATCTTGTGTGATAGGTTTAGAAAACCTGACCTTGGGTTGAGGAGTGTGTTTACAAGGAGTCACTTAAACAATGTCAGAAAA
>CASBQB010000372.1 GCA_949127655.1 Chroococcales cyanobacterium PMM_0086
TTGCTCCCCAAAATAATTACAGGTGTATTAGAAGTAGCCAAAGCAAAAATAATTCTTCCTGGTAAACTTAATTTAGAGAATTCTGGTCGATCATCTCTCTCATCAAGCGTTCCTGTTGGTACAACAATATAAGGATAAGTTTGTAACTGTTGAGCGAGTCTATTTTCGGGAAAAAGCCCTTTAGTATTAATTCCCTTGGATAATAGTTCTTCAGGAGAATCTTGCAGCCAATAATATTGTGTATTCCCATACCAATCTAATTTTGCTCCAGCTCCGATTACTGTTTCACAAAGTAGATTCAACCATTTTTGGCTCCAGATACTGCCTATTAAAGCTCCAGTTTTAGACTGACACAATTGAAGATTTGGTGACTCAACATAAAGATTTAGTAATTTGTCTGGAACAATTGCTGGAAGTAACCAAAATTTAAAGCCGTATTTATTTTCATAGGCGTTTCTTATTTCTGGATGTGTTGCTAAACGAAGTGAACATTTACTTAAAAATTCCCGCATTAAATCATCAGAAATCCTGTTAGTGCAGACATTCTGATCGTCCATAATCCAAGTTGCCAAAGGAACATTAAATAATTCTTTAACGGCAATTGCTGTTAAGATATCATCAGGAAAATAAGGAACACAAAATACTCGTTTAACAGTAGTTCCTTTGAGTGCTTCTAGAACTTTTTGGAAGGATTCTGAGCGAGATATGCCCTTATGAGATAAATGAACGCTAATCTCTCCAAAATCATGTTCTTCTCCAAAATGGTTTTCAGAACGAATAGAAAAGATATTAGAACTATTACCAAAAATTCTTTTAACTAACGCGCCAGTCCCATGTCTTTGATTAACTTCATTAGGAGTAATGATGACATCAGCATTGTGAAGATATTTAGGTGAATATTCAAATCTAGAAAAGACTGCATTACCTTGGTCTAATGATTCCCATATCCACTCTGCTAAACCCTTAGCTGAAAGAAGTTTTGCTAATTTGGCTCCTTTCTGACGTAGTTTTTGTTGATTCTCTATAGAGCAGATATATGTTACTGCTTCATTAAATTGATTAACATCATAATCGCATACTAATCCTAACTGATGTTCTTCAACAAATTTAGCAGCTCCACCATCTTCTCTTCCTAAAACAATCAGCGGTGTATTAGAAGTAGCAGTGATAAAGGGAATGCGAGAAGGCAAACTCAACAGGGTTAATTCTTGTCCCTCATCTTGCTCACTTCCTACTGGGATAATCGCATAAGGTGCGTCTCTTAATCGCTGAATTAAAGTTTTTTCTTCTGGTTCAAATCCTTTGAAAATAATGCCATCTTGGGCTAATTCTTCTTCGCTAAATGATAGCCAGTCTCTATTAGGATTTCCATACCAGTCTATTTTGGTATCTGAATTTTTAATCACTGTTCTGAGTTGCTCAAGCCATTGTTGTCTCCAAATATTTCCAATCATTACACCATGTCGAGATTGCCGTAGATTTTCTGAGGGTAAATTTACGATTTGTGTAATCAGCTTGTGCTCAACAACAGGCGGTACTAAATGAAATGGTAAATCATATTTTTCTTTATAAGCATCACACAATTGACGGGATATTCCCAATCTTAAATTAGAACTTTCTAGAAGTTCTCTCATAATTTGATCAGGAATATTATGAGCATAAATATTTTGATCATCCATTATATAAGTACATAAAGGCACATTGTATAATGTTTTAATCGCAATTGTTGCTAAACAATCATCAGTAAAGTAAGGAATTGATAAAATTCTACGAGGTTTTTTCTGCCCAAACTCTTGTTGAACTTTAAGTAATATTTCTGGATAAGAAAGCCCTTGATAAGAAAGACATAAATGATAATCACCGAAGTTTTGCTGACCATCATAAAGATTCATCGACCGCAGGGAAATAATCTCTTTAGTCTCAGGGAAAATACGTTTCAATAAAATTCCTACACCATGTCTTTCATTGACTTCGCAGTGAGAAATAATCAGATCAAATTTAGGTATATTGAGACTAGTCTCAATCTGTTGAAAAACCGAGGCAAGTTCGTAACGTAGATGTTTTTGATTATCACTTGTATTAGCTAACATACTATTTATTCTTGCTTAAATTTCAGAGTTATTCGTATATTGGACATTCCCACCATTTTTAGATAGGGGGATTTTCCAGGAAATCAAGAGCGAGTACTTAAAGGCATTGTCAAACTGCTCCTAAACAATGCAATGTTCTGCTTACTTTGTTTTAGTTAAAGGAAAGCAGGTTTCTCTCCGCTTTTGAATTAAAATATATTAACATAGTGCGGTGCTAGCAGTCCCCAAACTAAAGGTGTACCTGGAAGAAGACCGCTTCTGGTCTGTCTCTGGGATGGATCGCGCTTTCGATAGAAGCACCCCCGATTACCTAATTAGTGAGTTACATTAGATTAATTTTGCACTAGCTATGCTCAAAGAGTGCAATTCTCAATCTCAGTATATCGGTTCTATGTTTGAAAATCTAGGAGTTACTATACTATGCCCAATTTGCCAATTCTAAATAGAATTAAAGTAATTAAAGATTTATTTCTAGAAAAACTTGATCATCTTTATTCAAAGTCTGCTCTGGTTGATTCTAAACTTGATCATCTCCATTCAAAGTCTGCTCTGGTTGATTCTAAACTTGATCATCTCCATTCAAAGTCTGAAATAACTGAATACAATACCAGTATTGTACTCAAGAATGATGTCTCTTTGTTACAATCTGCTATAGATACAGCTAAAAGTATTCAATATTTGGACAAAGAATCACAAAAACGAGACCAATTACTATCTGAAAGTATGCAAGATTTGAAGAAGGAGTCACAAAAACAATACCAATTACTATCTGAAAATATTCAACATTTGGATGAAGAATCACAGAAACAATACCAATTACTAGCTGATACTCTTAATAACATTTATGAGGGAATAAATCAGCAAAAAGTTAAAATAATTATTGATAATACTACCTCTGAAAATATAGAAATTCAATTGATGACTTATCTATATTCTTACTTAAGTGATCGCTGCGCTATTGATATTGGCGCTAATAGAGGAGATGTTTCTAGCAGGTTATTAGAGACAGGTTACGAAGTATATGCTTTTGAACCATTTACATCTGTTTTTGAAAAATTAACTAATAGATTGGGAAATAATCCGAATTTTCACGCCTTCCCTTTAGCTCTTGGTTCAACAAATGAAACAAAAGATTTACATATAGCCTCAGATCAAACTAATACAAAACTCTATGATGATAGTACTTTTTATAGCAGTTTGACGAAGCACTCCTTAGCCGAAGGTTTAGTCTTTACTGATACTCTTCCTGTAACTGTTACAACATTAAAAGACCTACATGATTCTGCTAAAATTCCAACAAAAATTGGCTTGGTTAAAATAGATACAGAAGGCTTTGATCTTGAAGTGATTAAAGGTATGGGTTCTTATCGTTACCCTGTAGTGGTTGCAGAATTTTGGGATATTAAATGTCCCTTTGGTGAATTTGGCGCAATGAACAAACTAGAAGATATGGTCAAGGAGATGAAAACTCGTAATTACCATTGGTATATTGTTATCTACCGAATCTGGGGAGTTTATGATGTCAGCTATTACTGTAATTCTGCTTATTCTCTGGAAAAATCTTGGGGAAATGTCTTCTTTTTTCAAGACCACCATATTTTTAGTCAAGCACTAACCTGGTGTTCTTCTGTCATGCGTCCAACTTACTTTGGTTATTAAGTCTATAATCTAGCGGTTCTCGTTTTAGTGAAGGGGACTCAAATCCTTAAGAGTATCTTGCGTTCATATTCCTGCTATGATGTCTTATCTGACTAAGAACCGCTAGACAAGAGCAATCCTATTTCAATTATGTACGGTTTACAGGCTATGTGCATTTGTACTTAATTCACAAATCATTTAGGAGTGTTATAGCAATCATAATTAGATTTAATGTATTGTAAATAATCACTCAAAATATAGACCTATCTAGTCAAATATCGTAAAAAAGACTAGTTTTAGGATACAATAACAAGCGAGAGGTCACTGATTTCAAACCTAACTCAATAAAA
>CASBQB010000373.1 GCA_949127655.1 Chroococcales cyanobacterium PMM_0086
CAAGTAATCAGACAGGTTAAAGAGACTCATCCTGATACCCCTCTGATCCTCTATATCAGTGGCAGTGCAGGTGTTTTAGAGAGAATGGGTCAATCTGGGGTAAATATTGTTAGTGTAGATTGGACAGTAGATATGGCCGATGCTAAACGCAGACTAGGTAAAGATTTCAAAGTACAGGGAAATCTTGATCCAGGTATCCTTTTTGGCACGCAGGAGGTCATTTACAACCGTATTTATGATACTGTGCGTAAAGCTGGGACAAGTGGTCATATTCTCAATTTAGGTCATGGTGTTCTAGTGGGAACTCCAGAAGATAATGTGCGTTTCTTCTTTGAAACAGCTAAACAAGTTAAATATTCTCTCCTCTAGAATCCCTAAATCCGAACAAAAGTTCGGATTTGGCAATCAGGTATCTTAAAATTATGCGTATTTTTTTAACGGGTTCAAGTGGCTGTATTGGACACTATATAACAGAAACACTGATCAAAGAAACAGATCATGAGTTGTTTTTATTGGTAAGAAATCCCGATAGACTACAATTCAATCTTAAAGAACGTCCTGGAATACATCTCATTAAAGGAGATTTGAGTCAGATTGAGGAACAGGCTGATTTATTAGATACTATTGAGATTGCTATTTTACTAGCTACTAGTTGGGGTGGAGAAGAAGAGTCGTATCATATTAATGTTAATAAAAGTATGACTTTACTTAAACTTCTCAATCCTTCTATCTGTCAAAAAGTTATTTATTTTTCTACTGCTAGTATTTTAGGGAGAGATAATCAGCCATTAGAAGAAGCAGGTACAATAGGAACACTCTATGTAAAGACAAAATATCTCTGTTATACTCAGTTAGAACAGTTAGAAATTGCCCCCAAAATAACTACATTGTTCCCTACTTTTGTTTTTGGTGGGGATGAAAATAAACCCTACTCTCACATCTCAGGTGGTTTACCTGATATCTTGAAATTACTTAATCTAATTCGTTGGTTTAAAGCTGATGGCAGCTTTCACTTTATTCATGCTCAAGATATCGCTAGAATAGTTAAATATCTTGTGGATAATCCTCAATATAAGGAACGTCAATTAGTTTTAGGCAATGCAGCAACCACAGTAGATCAAGCAGTTGCAGAGTTTTGTCAAGCTTTAAATAAAAAGATTTATTTTCAGATGCCCCTCTCCTTTGGTTTAGCTAATTTCTTTATTTTTCTCTTTCGTCTCCAGATGGCACCTTGGGATCGTTTCTGTATGAATTACCGTCATTTTGTCTATGAAAAAACAACCACACCTGCAACTTTTGGGTTAGTTAATTACTGTCCTACAGTTAAAGATATTCTAAAAACTAGAGGTCTGATTTAAGTTTTCTAGTAGCTTTTTAACTTTGATTAGGTCTTTATCACCAGGAGATTTTTCTACTCCACTAGATACGTCAATTCCATGAGGACTAACTTGTACTAAGGCAGTCTTAAGATTATCTTGGGTCAGTCCACCAGCAAGTAACCAGGGAATAGGAGGAGAAAACTCCCTGAGATCTTGCCAATTTATGGTCACTCCACTCCCTCCTAATAGCTGCGGATGGTAAGCATCTAAAAGCAATGTATCTACTACAGAATAATAGACATCTAGTAACTTAAGAGTTTCTCTATTTCTAATTCTAAAAGCTTTAATAATTTCTAGATGGGGTAATTCTTGTTTAAGTTGAACACAAAATTCTCTACTCTCTTGACCATGTAATTGTACTCCGCTAAGATGAGTTTTAGTTACTGTTTCCAGGATAGTTTCTAAAGAAGCATCAGCAAATACTCCAATATAGCTGGAAGTCAGGGGAAGATCTTGAATAATCTCTTTGATCCCAAGCGGTAAAATATAGCGGGGAGACTCAGGGACACAAATAAAACCTAGTGCATTGACTCCTAATTCTAGGATGGCCTTTCCTTGATCTTTTTGGGTAATACCGCAGATTTTGATACGCATTTGTTAAGTATTTAAACAAAACTTTTTTTTAAAAACTCTGACAATTATAATTGAAATCACTTAAACCAAGTCAAGATAAAATGAACTTATTTTTAGCAACCGTTCCAGCAACCGCCCAATGGACACCGTCTATAGGGATAATCATGATCCTCTGTAACATTTTCGCTATTATAGTCGGTTACTTTGCTATTCAAAAAACAGGTGTAGGCCCTAATTTACCTGTACCCCAACTAGCTGCTAAAAAAAGCTTTGGTCTACCTGAATTACTAGGAACAGCTAGTCTAGGTCATATTTTAGGTGCAGGGGTAATTCTGGGACTCTCTAATAGTGGTCTTCTTTAGCTAAAATAGATACAGTAATCGGTTTGTTACAAAAATTCAAGATTTTTTGCTCAAAAATATAGAACCTTTAGCTAAAATATTGGGTATATTAGTTTAAATTCAGGATTTGGGTATCATCTTATTTGGGTGCTAGAAGGTTTAATTAGTTCTAAAGAACTTATAAGCCAGTTTAACCGTCATTACTGTATCTAGTTGAGAATATTTGTGATTAGGCTAACTTTACTGCAACCAGGCAAAGAATTACCCGTGCAACAGTGGACATTTGAGGCAGCCGAAAAAATAAATATTGGACGCTCTTCTGAGAATGAAGTCGTACTTTATAGTGTAGTAGTTTCACGTCGGCATCTATCGATGGTCAAAAACGAGAAAGGAGAATGGATCGTCAAGAGTACAGGGGTTAATGGAACCTATATAGAGGGTGAACCTGTGACCAAAATGGTAGCATATGATGGAATGATTATGCGTCTAGCGGGTTCAGGTCCACAAATTCAAATTAACATTCAAACTGATATCCATTTTCTTAACCTTCAGCTTAGTAAAATGCTTGATACAAGTAATGTATTGACATCAAGTCAGACAAAACTAGAAGATGAATTTATCGAAGTAGACAAGGAGGGGGATTTAAATAGTCAATTTTTACTAGCCAATCGAGAGAAAGCTTCCTCGCTAATCTCTTGAATTTGAGCTATTGTAGGATAAGCTAGATCACTTTCGGTGCTTAACAGTAAAAGATATTCTATATTTCCGGCAGGACCTTTGAGCGGGGAGAAGCTAAGTCCAGAATAGTACCAACCTAGCTGATTAGCTACTTGACATACCTGGTCTATTGCTAAGGTCTGATCCTGTGGATTACGGACAACACCATTTTTACCTACTTTATCCCGTCCCACCTCAAATTGAGGCTTAACTAAAAGGATGATCTCTTTAGGAGTAACAAGAAGATTCCAAAGAGAGGGTAAGATTTTAGTCAAAGAGATAAAAGAAAGATCGACAACCCCTAAATTAGCTGGGGGTTCTTCTCCATAGAGGTCAAGGTAGGATAGATAACGGATATTAGTCCTTTCTTTGAGAAAAACCCGTGCATCTTGTCGAAGAGTCCACGCAACCTGTCCATAACCAACATCTACACCATAGACCCTTTGTGCGCCAGCTTGCAGGAGACAGTCAGTAAAACCGCCAGTAGAAATACCGCCATCTAAACAAAAACGATTTTTAACATCTATTTGAAAGAACTTTAAAGCCTTAGCTAGTTTTTCGCCGCCTCGTGAGACATAAGGAGGGTGTTGAAAAACTTCAAGCCGTGCATTAGTATTAACGAGGGTTCCTGGCTTATCAATAACTTGTCCATTCACCTTAACTTCCCCAGAGAGAATCAATCTTTGCGCCTGTTGACGGGAAACAGAAAGATTTTGCAGGACAAGCAGGAGATCGAGACGTTCTTTAACCGCCATGAGAAGGTTACAAAAAAGGAGAGCCTTTTAAGGGACTCTCCAAAATTATCAGGGTGCATCTACTCTTACGAGTGTAGCATCTTATTTAAACAAATGACAGGGTAATTATGATTAAAGTTTTTGCTCAATTATTTGATTGGTTAATTTAGGATCAGCTTTACCACCGCTTCTCTTCATTACCTGCCCAATAAAAAACCCTTTGAGACTAGTTTTTCCTGCGCGGTACTTCTCTACCTCACTAGGATGATCCGCAATCACTTCATCAATAATTTTCTCAATCGCTTGAGGATCTCTGATGGAAATGAGTCCTTTTTTCTCTATTAACGCCTTAACTGACTGAGTTGTATTTAATAATTCAGGCAGTATATCTTTACCTATCTTGTTGCTGATTGTCCCTTTTTCAATCAAGATGACCAACTCAGCTAAATTGTCAGGCTTGAGAGAGATGTCTTGAATCCCTAACTTATGAGTATTGAGATAAGCGGCAATATCTTGGGTCACCCAATTTGCTACTAATTTTGGGTTAGCGCCTTTGGCTGTAGCTGTTTCAAAGTATTCTGCTACCTCTCGTTCATCTGATAGTACCCTAGCATCATAAGCTGAGAGACCTAACTCATTTTGATAGCGGTGGCGTTTTTGCGCTGGTAATTCACCTATACTAGCTTGAGCCGCAGCTAGATGTTCATCTGTTATTTCCAAAGGTGGTAAGTCAGGTTCAGGAAAATAACGATAATCACTTGCACCCTCCTTAGAACGCATACTGATTGTACGTTGGCTACCTTCTTCCCAGAGGCGAGTTTCCTGGACTATAGGTATGGCAGCCTCAACGGCTTCTATTTGGCGTTCAATCTCATAATCAATGGCTTTTTGAATAGCACTAAAAGAATTGATATTTTTGATTTCTACTTTAGTACCAAACTCAATTTGTCCTACTGGACGGACTGAAATATTCACATCACAGCGCAGGGAACCCTCTTGCATATTGCCATTACCTATACCCAGATGGCGGACTAGGCGACGCAGTTCTTGGGCATATTCAGCCGCTTCTACACCTGAACGGAGATCCGGTTCTGAGACTATCTCTAGTAAAGGGACTCCAGCACGGTTATAATCTACTAGAGAGTGAGTTGAGCCTGTTAAACGGTCACTCCCTGCATGGACTAGTTTCCCTGCGTCCTCTTCCATATGAAGACGAGTTATCCCGATTGTTTTGCGAGTTATTTTACCTGTTTTGTGATCAATTAGCTCAATTTCTAAATGTCCTTTTTGGACAATTGGTAAGTCGTATTGAGAGATTTGATAGTTTTTAGGTAGATCTGGATAAAAATATTGTTTTCGATCAAACTTACTGGATCTAGTGATTTCGGCATCCAATGCTATACCTAGCTTGATGGCACTTTGAAGTACTTCTTGATTGAGAACTGGTAAGACCCCTGGATAGCCTAAACAGATGGGACAGACGTTAGTGTTTGGTGGTGAAGCAAACTCTGTTGAACAGTTGCAGAAAATCTTACTTTGGGTTGAAAGCTGACAATGAGTTTCCAAGCCGATGATTACTTCGTAGTTTGTTTTGATGGCCGCAGCACTGGTCATATTTGAAGCAGGACGCATACTATAGAATTTAATTGTATCCTGTTTTTTCTCTAGAATCTAAGGAGCTTGTAGTTATTATGAACAATAGAGACCTAATTTATCGTCAGAATCGCCAAATCCTTTGGCCATTAATTGAACAGGCTGGCTTTACTGATCTAGAAAATTTTAGTCATAGCTCAGATATACCTATATGGCAAATTTCTCGTCTTCTCTATGGACTTTTACCGAAGATTAATTTAGATATTTTTCTCAAATTATCTGAATTTCTCAAGCTTCCTGTACATCAACTGTTAATTCTTTTTTATCCTCAAGACAAAATTTCAACAGTTCTCCTAGAAGAATTAAAAAGTTTCAATAACCTTGATGAATTAAGGTTAAAGACTCAAGAACTTGAAACTACTTTACTTAAAGAAAGAGAGAGTCATTCTCTGGATACTTTGAGGCTTGAACAACAGTTAGAGCTTGAGAATAGTCATTTACAACTTGAAGAAAACCAGAAGCAAGAAGCCTTAATTAACTCTGAACATCTTCAGCAAGAGTTAGAAGTATTAACAGAAAGATTTAGATTAATGGAGGAGAACTTTGCAGCAGATAAAGAGAAGATCACTTCTCAATACTACCAGCAGCTAGCTCAAGAAAAAGAAAGTTTAAAACAAGATTATGAACAATTGCAAATTCAACACCAGCAAGAAAAAGACAGACTAAAACAGGAGTTTCAAGATGCTACTTTACAAACCTTAGAATCTTTATTAATTCAACTACCTACTGTAACTGCAGCTATTCAACAAACCCCTGAGTTTCCCTCTGTCAAACTTTTACCGCTATTTCGACCTATTCCCCAACTCTTAAAAGATTGGCAGATAGAGGCTATCGGTTCAGTGGGGGCAGAAGTTGCTTATAATCCACAAGACCATCAGTTACTCGAAGGAGAGGCAGAAATAGGCGATCGCGTTAGAGTGCATTATATTGGCTACAAGCAAAACGACCGCCTATTGTATAGGGCTAAAGTAAGTCAAGTTTTCTAGATAATTCCCCAAGAGGACTTATTTTAGACTTGTTCTACTAAAGCCATTACCTCACTGCGGGTCAGTTTTTCCTTACCGAGAGCTAGTACATCTAAGGTTCCGTGAGCTAAAACTAGGGGAAGCTTACAGAAATCTAGCGCGGGTCCTTTCGGTAGGGATTGAGTATAGTAGTCAGCCAATTTTAGATTACGGCGAGCATATAAGTACATTTGCTCAGAAGTCCAACCTTTGGGGAAAAAGGTTACTCCACGTCTAAGATCTTCAGACTGATTACGTAAGATATTGACAGCTTGTAAGCCGCGTCCAAAACCAATAGCATAGCTACGATTAGTCTGGGTTCCGTCATGCCAAGCCCATAAATCAGAGAGAAGTAGTCCAACTGCACCAGCGACACTAAAGGTATAGCGATCTAGATCAGTTTCTGTTTGAATGTTCCAATTGTTTTCTACCCAATAAGCCATGCGGTCAGCCATAGCTGCTGTGGCATCCCAAACTCTTGGGCCAATTGTTTCAGGAGCTAGCAAGGCCCACTCCCCTAAACGGAGTGAAACTTCTGGTAAGACCTGATCGTAGATGGCTAGTCCATAGGAGAAGTCTTGCACCGAAAATCCTTTGACCCCTCCTTGGAGATTTATACTCATCTGACGCAGAATTCTAACCTTAGTCGCGTTGTCGAGATCACGATGATCTTCTACTTCGTCAATTGCTCTCATACAAAGATAACCAGAGGCTACTGCTTCTTGGAGTCTTCCCGGAAGGCGGCTGATCGGAATATAGAAAGTCCTACTGGTTTGTTGGAGAATTTCGAGGGCATTATCACGCAAATTCATTCATTTAACTCCTCACACCCAATTATTGCCTATCTAACTCAA
>CASBQB010000374.1 GCA_949127655.1 Chroococcales cyanobacterium PMM_0086
CAACAACTACAAGCTATCTCTTGGGAAATAGAAAAGAGTACCTCCTCCCAAAAGCCAAATATTCGTAACCCTCGTCCACATTCTCGCCGTGAGGCAGTACGTCTAGTAACTGAACTGGCGCATCAAGAGAATCTTCTTGAAACTGCTAGTCTTTTAGAGGAGTTTTTAAAAAAGAATCAGGCTACTTTGAAAGTAGATCAAGAATGGTTATCTTTAGAAGACTTACTCGAGTCCTATCACAACCAGAGTGATCGAGTAGGCGTTTTTTGGGCCTTGTTATTGTTGAGTTCTCAGTCTAAAGTTGAGTTAAATCAGTCTGAGTTCTATGGAGATCTCCAACTGCGTTTAATTTAACTTTGTTAGTAATTATGAACAACCTCAACTTATACTTCTTGCGACATGGAGAAACTGTTGCTAGTCAAAGTGGCACCTATTGTGGTGCTTTAGATGTCGATCTGACTCCTGAAGGTTATCAGATGGCCGAAGACTTCGCTACTGCCTATAAAGATCTCGCTTGGACAGCTATTTTTACCAGTCCACTTAAACGCACTCAGCAAACAGCTAAACCTCTTTGCGAGTATTTAGACTTAAATTTTCAAATTAAAGCTGGTTTAAGAGAAATTTACTATGGTGAGTGGGAAGGTAAAACACCTACAGAGGTCAATAACCAATACCATGACGATTATGTTAGCTGGTTAGCTGATCCAGGTTGGAATAGTCCTACTGGTGGTGAAAAAGGCATCGATATTGCCCGCCGTAGTTCCGAAGTGCTAGAAGAGATCGAACAAACCTATTCAGAAGGCAATGTTCTGGTTGTTTCTCACAAAGCGACTATTCGTATTATCTTGTGTTCTTTATTAGGTATTGACTTAGGACGCTTTCGGGATCGTATTGGCATTCCCGTTGCTTCTTTGAGCCTAGTAGAAATAGGTGAGAGAGGTCCTTTAGTCCATGTTATGGGTGATCGATCTCATTTAAGAAATGAACTGCGTCAGCGCCAAGGTAGCTAGCTACTGCTAATCTATATTGTGTAATTCTTTTGAGAGATTAAAGCCATGTTAACAATGATTGAAACAATTAAATTATTCCAGAAGCAATCTGGCCATGAAAACATTCCTGCAGGCACGGTTATTTATCAAGAAAATGATACAGGATTACTAATGTATGGCATTATTGAAGGGGAAATAGAGGCGGTTGTTAATGGCAATGTTGTGGAAACTATCAAAACCGGTGAAATTTTTGGACAGGGTGCACTTGTTGACCCTGATCATAAGAGGTTGTCTACTGCTATCGCTAAAACTGACTGTGAATTAGTTAGTTTAGATAAAGAGCGTTTTATGTTTGCTGTCCAAGAAACCCCCATGTTTGCACTCCAAGTAATGAGAGAATATTCTAAACGGTTACGTTCTCTCAAACAATTACTTTAAGGACTGATTAAGAAACCTAAAGTAATAGCCACTAAAGCCCCAATTAGGGTATTAATAACATTAACTAACTCATTGGTCAGCCAAGTGAATTTAGGTTGTAGTGTTGCCCCAATTAAACTCTCTATTGTGGTGGCTATAAATGCTGCCACAATACACCAGAATATACCTAACGGTGTAATTAACCCTACTCCATAGCCCAACAAAGCCATCACAACAGAGGCCACAATACCTGCTAAGGTTCCTTCTAGACTGACTGCCCCTTCTGTTCCAGCTGGTACAGCTTTTAGTGTAGTCAGCAAAAAAGTATGTTGACCGTAAGCTTTCCCTACCTCCGAAGCTGTAGTATCAGATAACTTGGTACTAAAACTAGCTGTGTAGCCTAACCAGAGAAGAGGCTGTAATTCAGGAGATGCCCAGAGTGTACCTAAAGCACAGAAAGAGGCAATTAAAGCAGAACCCCAGACATTTTCTGGTCCTCTTTGTCCTGAACGTTTTTCAGCAATACCTGCCTCTTCTTTGCGCTTCATTCCTAAACGAGTGACTGCTGAACCGAGTAAAAAATAAAACATTACTACAGTGTAGGCAGTCAGTCCACCTGTGGCCCAAAGCAGAACACCCAAACCCCAAGCATGGAGATAGCCTAGGGGAGTAAGTAGTTTTTTGGGAATTAACCAAGCTATGCCTAATAAGAAACTATTTAAGGCTAGAGCAGTCAACCAGGGATTTAACTGAGTAAATTCTGAAAAACTGAACATTATTTTAGATAAACAAACCAACTATCCCAGTTTAGCTAAAACTTGCCCTAAGCTTGCCAAATTCCTGACAAATAACCCTATGTGCTAGCATGAGCAAAAGAAAAATCTTTGATCATCTTATCGACATTCATTATTATGGAAAAACCTTTGTTAAGTTTTTGCGCTATTGTCAAAAATGAACGAGAGAATTTACCTCGTTGTTTACAAAGTATCCGTGCTTATGTGGATGAAATTATTATTGTTGATACTGGTTCAGAAGATAACACCAAAGAAATAGCCTATGAATATGGAGCTAAAGTTTTTGATTTTACTTGGTGTAATGATTTTGCCAAAGCAAAAAATGTAGCTATATCTCATGCTTTGGGAGAATGGATTTTAATGTTAGATGCTGATTGTGAGTTAATAGTTAAAGAGCCAAACTTTAAAGAAATTCTCAAATTAGACTCTCCAATAGTTGCTTACTTCATTGATTTATGCGATGCTTATCAGCAAAATAATATTTCAGTAGCTCAACAGATTTTTTTATTTCGCAATATTCCTGGGTTACTGTATCACGAACCCTACCACGAACAACTTAAGTACAATAATACTTCTTTGTATGCAGAACAATGTCAATTTTTAGACGGGGTTCAAGTCATTCACTATGGTTATCAGGAAAATAACCTGTTACTAAAAGCCAAGGCAAGAATTGAAATTCTAGAAGCAATATTACAGAAAGAGTTTAACTTGATGACACTCTTGACCCTTTCGGCAATGTATCAAACTACTGAGCAGTTAGAAAAAGTTGAGGAATGTTATACTCAAGCTTATGAATACTTATTTCCCTATTTGCTAGAAGGAGCACCACCAGAAGATTTTCGTTCTGTTATCACATGGTTGTTTAACTTGGGTTTAACCTGCCTAGAACGCAAGGATTATGAGACTAATTTATTAATCTCTCAAAGAGCCTTGCAATGGTCTGTTAATTATCCACCTGTATATTACTTAACTGGGGAAGTTTTGAGAGAATTAGGATTACTTTTAGGTGCTATTCCCTACTATGAGGCCTGCTTAAATTTGGGACAAACAGAGACTTACAGTAAACAAGAACCTTTTGATCTCAATTTAGCAACTCTTTATCCTGCTTATCATTTAGGTAAGATTTTTATTGAGCTAAAAGCTAGAGAAAAAGCGATTAAGTTTTTTGAATTGGCTCTCTCTTTTAACTCTAACTTTCAACCTGCTCTTCAAGGATTAGAATATGCTAAAAAAATGTAGTTTCCTAGAAAAACATATTCAAACTAATGCAGAGCTAGAAAAATAACCTAACTCCTCTAGTTTAGCTAAAACTTTAGCCAAGCTTTCCTCTAAAGTTTCTAAGTCAGTGCGACATTCCACTTCAGGGTTAAGGGGAGCCTCATAGGGGTCATCAATACCAGTAAAAGATTTAATTTCACCCGCTCTAGCTTTTTTGTAGAGTCCTTTGACATCACGCGCTTCACAAGTAGCTAAAGGTGCATTAACAAAAACTTCAACAAAGTTTCCAATTTTTCCTCTGACCTCTTGACGCATATCCCGATAAGGGGAAATAGCCGAGACAAGCACCATTACACCATGTCGGGTTAATAAATTGGCGACAAACCCAATACGACGAATATTTTCATCTCGATCTTCCTTACTAAACCCAAGCCCTTTAGTCAGGTTTTGGCGCACTACATCGCCGTCTAAAAGCTCAATTGGGTAATTATATTGCACTAACTTATCAGCTAAAGCCTTAGTAATGGTCGTTTTTCCCGCGCCACTGAGACCTGTAAACCAAATGGTTACACCGCGTCTTTCCATTTTTATCTATATTTGTCATGATCAAAGAATATTCTACACCCCTTCGATACTCCTATCCTATGAATGACTCGCCCATTTTTCATCTAGCTATTCCGATCAAGGATATTGAACAAGCTAAAGAATTCTACGCTCAAGGTCTAGGCTGCCAAATTGGTAGAACCAGCGCTCAAGCGGTAATTTTTCAGTTCTTCGGACATCAAGTAGTCGCCCATCTGACTCATCAAGAGATGACCCCGCAAAAAGGTATCTATCCTCGACACTTTGGGTTAGTCTTTCAGCAAGAGTCTGACTGGGTGACTTTATGGGAACAGGTACAAGAAAAAAAACTTTCTGTCTATGAGCCTGCTAGAGTTCGCTTTCAAGGTGAATTGACTGAACATAGCACCTTTTTTCTAGTAGATCCCTTCGGTAATCTATTAGAGTTTAAGTATTATCGTCATCCTGAAGCAATTTTTGGCGCAACAGAGTTAAATATTATTGGTGATTCTACGTGAAAATCCCAAATATTGCCAAAGAATTTTGGGAGGTGATATGAAATGAAATTCTCTTGGGTATATTTTTTGTAGAAGAAAAACAACCAGTCGCTAGGCGCTAAGGAAAACAACTATGAATAGTCAATTCAAAATCAAACTTCTCCAAAATCTTGCTAAAAACAAAGCTAACAAAGGTTTCACATTAATCGAACTTCTTGTTGTAGTCATCATCATCGGTGTACTTGCAGCTATTGCTCTACCTAACTTACTCGGTCAGGTAGCTAAAGGCAGACAGGCTGAAGCTAAAAATAACCTTGGTGCTATCAACCGTGGTCAACAAGCTTACCGTTCTGAAAAAGGCGTATTCGTTCCTCTTTCCAACACATCTTTAGGTGTAAAAGTCACTGGTCAGTACTATACCTATCCACAGGATACTGTACTTGCAGCTGGCAACACAACCTACGGTTCTTTCTCAGCTAACTCACTAACTACCTACGCCAACGATATCAGAAACTACGCTTCTGCTGTCAACCAAGATACCAATGGTAACTTTGCCGCAATTATCTGTGAATCTACAGGTACTGCTGCTGCTGCTGGTACTGTAACACCCAGTGCAGGTGTGCTTGCTGCTGCCGCTCTTGACTGTGGTACATTCAACACAGTTAACTAGTTTGACTTAGAATCGGAATATCTAAGACTAGTACAAAGAAAAGCAAGGAGGGACTCAAAAGAGCATAGTTAGCTCTTACCAGTCCCTCTATTTTTATAACTAGATCTTCAAAGACTATTACTAAGTCAGGGGAGAAAAATGAACAGCCAGTTTAAGCTAACAATTCTTCAGTATTTAAGAGTAGTTAAAAGAGAGGGAGGTTTCACCTTAATAGAACTTCTAGTTACCATGACTTTTTTAAGTCTCTTAATGGCGATAGTTATGCCCAATATTATTGGTCAAATTGCTAAGGGAAGACAAGCAGAGGCTAAATCTGTACTGGGTATCATTAATCGTGCTCAACAAAGTTACAAGGGTGAGAAGGGAACTTTTACAACATTGAATAACACTTCTTTAGGTGTTAGTGCCAATGGTCAGTTTTATACTTTTGCAGGTCCAGCCAGTAACAATATTAATTATGCTGCTCATACTGCCACAGCAGTGGCAATTTATAGTAATGACATCAAAAATTATGCTTCTGCTGTAGCTACTGATAACAATACTGCCTTTTCTACCGTTATTTGTGAATCATTAGGCAGTGCGGCAAGCGGTCAAGGGGCAGTAGCGCCTGGATCTGATTATACAGCCATTAGTGGCTCCAATCCTTGTGTAACAGGCATTCAAATTAATTAAAAAGATGCTTAAGACCTCTCTATTTAACAAATTGACTACGTTAGGCTTAGTAGGTGCAATAGGGATAGGAATTTTTACCTTAGCTAAGTTACAAGAACCTAAATTGAATGTTTTAGGAAAAAAGCATCTTAATCAGACAGAATTTAAAAAAGAAGCAGAACTAGAGAAAATAAATCTCAATCTCTTCAAACAAATGCCCTCTTTTGGTTATAGTAACTTAATTGCTGATTGGGCTTTATTGCGCTTCATTCAGTATTATGGAGATGATGAAGCTAGAGACCAGACAGGCTATGAGTTAAGTCCTGAATACCTAGAACTAATGGTTAAAAACGATCCTCGATTTGTTACTGCCTATCTACTATTTTCACCAGCTATTTCCATCAATGCCGGAATGCCGCAAGAGTCAGTTAGACTTTTAGGAGAAGGACTAAAGTCTATTTCCCCTAAGCAAGAGAATGCTAATTATGTTTGGCTATATAGAGCAGTAGATCAGCTTTTGTTTTTAGGGGATGTAGAGGGAGCGAAAAAATCTTATGCTATGGCTGCTTCATGGGCTGCCGAAGCTGGTAATTTAGTGCTAGCAAAAGCAAATCAAGATACTGTTAGTTATCTAGAAAAACATCCAAATAGTAAAAAGGTTAGAATTGGGGCTTGGTTTATGGTCTTTGTCAATGCCCAATACCCGAAAACTCGCCAGTTAGCAGCCCAGAAAATTAGAGAGTTGGGTGGTACAATTGTGAGATTTCCTGATGGTAGAGTAGTAGCTACTCCACCTAAAGAAGACTAAGTTTTTTAGCGCCCAAGACCTGTGTACCAAAAATAAGTAGCCATTGGTATAGCTGTTGCCACAAGCAAAAGAACAATAACCCAAACAGTGGCACTGCGATCATCTGTTTCTTCAGCAGTTGTAAAGGTACTATCTATATTAATTTCTTGCAGAGTAGGTGGTCCTGGATCATCTTGCCCAGAAATGACTTGTGAGATACGCTCACTAGCATCTAGAAGAGCTTCATTATACTTACTGCCTTCACGTAAAGGAATAGCAACTGTTTGATCAGTAATACTTTGGACAATATCAGGAGTAAGCAGTTCTCTGGCTTTTGTGCCCACACGTAAAGTAGTATTGTTGCTGAGAGTATCAATGACTAGTAAAACTTGATTAGTTTGCTCTTGATCAGTGGGAAACCATTGTGAAAATAACTCATCAGCAAAGCTCTCGATAGTCATACCATAGTCTAAACGACGAATAACGACAATACGGACTTCATCTCCAGTAGTTTGAGCTAACTTAGCTAACTGAGTATTTAGTTTTCCCTCATTGCTTAGACTGATCACTTCAGCTTGATCGACTACCCAAGTCCCAGAACCTGCCTTTAGAGAGGGTAAGTCATAGACTCCGGTTGCTAATGCTGTTTGTCCGGCAATACTCCAGATGAATAGGGGTAAAAGTAATCCCCATAAAGAACTAAAAAACTGTTTCATAAAATATTTTCACCTATCCCATTTCAAATACAATTATCTGGCAAAAAAGCAAAAAAACCTAGCCTTTTAGTAGGTGCTAGGTTCATTATTGATAGTGAAAATCAACTAGACAGCAATGGCATCCTGAATAGTCTTATTGTAGATAACTCTGCCTGGAGTAGTTTTGATAAACTGTGAAATGACCTCACCCTGGGCAGTCTCACGTACTCTTCTTTCGCGGTAGAGTTTTAAAGTAGTGCCGTCGGAGAGGACTTCTTGGGTTAAAACCTCATTATCTGGTTTATCAGTCATTACTTCACCCGGATGGCGTACCCAGATAGAAGCATGGATATCAATTACTCTTTGTTGATAGGCTTTGATTACATCTTCTAAAGAAGAGTAATAATGCCCTTCACCTTTTTGAGGTTTAGGATTTTCGGCCGTTAAATAATAACAACCTAAGACCATATCTTGAGAAGGGGCCACTATAGGACGACCTGTAGCTGGAGAGAGTATATTATGACAAGCTAGCATCAACAGACGCGCTTCTGATTGTGATTCGATGGAGAGGGGAACATGAACCGCCATCTGGTCACCATCAAAGTCTGCGTTAAAGGCTGGACAGACTAGAGGGTGTAGTTGAATGGCACGTCCTTCTACTAAAATCGGTTCAAAGGCTTGAATACCTAAGCGGTGTAAAGTTGGCGCACGGTTTAGTAAGACGGGGTGTCCAGTGATGACCTCTTCTAGGACAGACCAAACTTGAGGATCTCCCCTTTGAATCATCTTTTTAGCCGCTTTGATATTGCTGACTATGGCATTTTTGATCATCCTGTGAATGACAAAGGGTTGAAATAGTTCTATGGCCATCTCACGAGGCAGGCCACATTGGTAGATTTTTAGTTTAGGACCGACTACAATAACCGAACGTCCCGAATAGTCAACCCTTTTCCCTAGTAAGTTTTGGCGGAAGCGTCCCTGTTTCCCTTCAATAATATCTGAGAGAGATTTGAGAGCGCGGTTATTTGCCCCTACTACTGTACGCCCTCTACGTCCGTTGTCAATTAGCGCATCGACTGCTTCTTGCAGCATCCTTTTTTCATTGCGTACAATGATTTCCGGTGCCATGATCTCTTGTAAACGGGCTAGGCGGTTATTTCTGTTGATGACTCGACGATATAAGTCATTAAGATCTGAGGTGGCAAACCTTCCCCCGTCTAGTTGTACCATTGGACGTAAATCAGGAGGTATTACGGGAATCACACTCAGCACCATCCAGTCAGGTAAAGACCCTGTAGCGATGAAATGATCCATCACGCGTAGACGTTTGATGATTTTAGCCCGTCTCTGTCCTTTACATTCAATGACTTCTTTTCGCAGTTTTTCTGCTTCTTCTTCTAAATTGATCTCTTGCAGGAGTCTTTGTACTGCTTCTGCACCGATCCCTACTTCAATCCCTTCTAGTTGGGAGTTTTCTGCATAGATTTGTTCTTCTATTTCTAGCCATTGTTCCTCGGTTAAAAGCTGTTTATAGCTTAACTCTGGTTTATTACCTGCTTCTAGGACAACATAGGCATTAAAGTAAACTATCTGCTCAACGTCTCTTAGTGGCATATCCAGTAAAATGCTTAGATAGCTAGGTATTCCTTTGAGATACCAAACATGGGTAACCGGTGCAGCCAGCTTAATAAATCCCATGCGATGACGACGTACACGAGATTCTGTGACTTCTACCCCGCAACGTTCGCAGACTATCCC
>CASBQB010000375.1 GCA_949127655.1 Chroococcales cyanobacterium PMM_0086
ATGACTGTTGAGACTGAGACTTTAATACTTAAAGCTATTGAGAAGTTAGAGCAAAAATTAGATAAGTTCATTGAGACTACACAAAAAGACCTAACGGATCTAAAGGTAGGTCAAGCCAGACTAGAGGGTAAGGTAGAGACTTTAGCTGTAGAGGTTCAAAACGTCAAAGAAGACGTTAGAGAAATCAAGACGGAACTCAAAGAGACTAAAGAACAACTCAGTTCAGAAATTAAAGAGGTCAGAACGGAACTAAAAGACACTAGAAATGAGGTATCTGGACTATATAAATGGGTGATAGGTCTCATTCTCACTTTAGGTCTAGGTGTAGGAACTCTCCTCTTAAAAGCTTTTGACCTCTTCCCTAAAGCTTAAAAATAGTCATGCCAAGAAAGAAGAAAGCAGAAATTACAGAGACTAAAATAGAGAAGGTGACAGACTACTCTGAATCTTGGTATGTCGAGCGTCTAGGCGACAAGCTGACTGCCAAACAAGGTAAAGACTTAACTGTGTCCTCTACTTTCTATTTAGGTTTCTATGGACCTTTCTCAGACAAGGAGAAATGTCTTTTAGCTTTAGAGGAACTTAAAAAGATTATTGAGAAGCAAGTAGAAAAAGCTAAAAAGATAGCTAAAGCTGAACCTGCTCCACTTCCTTTTGAGAAAAAAGAGAAAAAGCCTAGAGTCTAAAAATCTTCCTAGAGCTAGAGTGTCACTTTATGATGATTTTTTACCACCAAAAGACACACTTCAAGTGGGATAATGAATTAAATCTTAATATTGATAGAGACATAAATGCAGCTATCAATATTAAGAGAGTAGGGCTGGGCTTGTTCCCTACTATAAAACGCTCTAGCGGGAAACCTGTAGTTGTAAAGTCATCTACTAATAGTACCGCAAAAGAAGTTCTAACCGCTTTAAAAAGCATTAGAAGCCCGCGCACCCTACGGGCGGCTACGCCCACTTAGAGCGTCGGGTAAGTCACATTAATTCTAGATTTGGTTGAGAAGATTCCAAACATGATAACCTCACCGATAAGTAAAGAACCACAAATAGACTATCCCGACAGTGACGGGAAACCAATGGCCGATAATACGCAACAATTTCGCTGGATTGTCTTGCTCAAAGAGAACTTAGAACTGCTCTTTGCTGATAATGCTCAGGTGTTTGTGGCTGGGGATCTGCTTTGGTATCCAGTAGAAGGAAGCCCCGAAATCTCCGTAGCACCTGATGTACTGGTGGTTTTTGAGCGACCTAAGGGAGAGCGTGGTTCTTATAAGCAGTGGCAAGAAAATAACATTGCCCCACAGATAGTCTTTGAAATACTTTCGCCTGGCAATAGATTAAAAGAGATGACCAAAAAACTGCAATTCTATGAGCGCTATGGAGTCGAAGAATACTATATCTATGACCCCCAAAAAAATGATTTACACGGCTTATGTAGATTTGATGATAGATTAGGTGTAATTGAAAATATGGACAATTGGATAAGTCCTAGCTTAAAAATTAAATTTATAATGACCCAAGACACTCTAGAAATTTATTGTCCTAATGGGCAGAAGTTTCTGACAACTATTGAATTAAATCAAAGGGTCCAGCACGAATACCAAAGGGCTGAGCAAGAATACCAAAGGGCTGAAAGATTTTTAGCTCAATTAAAAGCATTAGGTGTTCAGCCAGATTAAGCTAATCTCAGACTATGTTTTAGGAATGGGCCGTATAGGATTTGAACCTATGACGTCCTGCTTGTAAGGCAGGCGCTCTACCGCTGAGCTAACAGCCCGCAATCCAACTTTATTATAATAACATAGTCTTTTAAAAAAAGCAACTAGTATGCCTTCAGGTCGTCAACATGATCGAATTACTTGGTCATCCTTACCCTTGGTTATGGGGGTGAGTTTCTTCCTGACGAGGAGTTGGGACTTAGTTGTAATAACTTCTGTCTTCTTTCTTTTTAGTGCTTTGATGTTCGGACCTGATCTCGATATATACTCCCTTCAGTATAAGCGCTGGGGACCTCTACGATGGTTATGGGAACCTTATCAAAGGGCTATGCGCCATCGTTCGGTCCTCTCACATGGCTTTTTAGTGGGGACGATTGTCCGTCTCTGGTATCTCCTGAGTTTTGGGATCTTTTGTCTGCTCTTAGTTATGTTAGGCTATGGAATAATCACTAAAACAAATTGGGACTGGAGTAAAATTGTTCAACAAAGCCTGAGCTTTATTTTCAAAGACCACCCAAAAGAGATTATCTCTTCTTTGATAGGATTAGAAGTAGGGGCAATGAGTCATTCTTTAAGTGATTGGTTTGGATCAGCTTACAAAAGACTGCACAAGCCAAAAAGAAAAAAGCCTCCTCGTTAACTCTGGAATTATTTACAGATCTCTTTATGTCTAATTCAACTCATACTGATAGCCTAGAGGCTGTAGGTCAATTAATTGAAGTTATCGCTAAACTACGTGATCCTAATGGGGGTTGTCCTTGGGACTTAGAACAAACAGCGCAAACTTTAACTCCCTATATTCTAGAGGAGGCTTACGAAACAGTCGCCGCGATTAAATCTGGTGATCAGACTGCTATTGTCGAGGAATTAGGAGATCTTTTTTTACAAGTAGTTCTACAAGCGCAGATCGCTAGTGAAGCAGGAGTATTTACCCTTAAAGAGATAGCCCAAGGAATTACCAAAAAAATGGAGCGTCGTCATCCTCATGTTTTTGGAGAAGTTCAGGTAAAAGACTCTATAGAAGTAAGTAAAAATTGGGAAGAAATTAAATCTCAAGAAAAAGGTTATATATCCTTAAGTCAACAACTGCAAAGCTATCTTAACACACTACCGCCTCTACTAGCTGCTAGTAAAATCTCTCATAAAGCAGCTAATAATGGTTTTGAATGGGAAAATGTTGAGGGAGTTTGGGCTAAATTCAATGAAGAACTAACAGAGTTTAAGGAATCTCTCCAAACTGAAGATCAAGCACACCAGCAGGCAGAATTAGGTGATTTACTCTTTACCTGTGTCAATATAGCACGTTGGTATGGCTTAAATCCCTCTGAAGGATTAACAGGAACCAATCAACGTTTTATTGAGCGTCTGACTAATATCGAATCTCAGATTAACCGTCCTCTAAGTGATTATAGTCTAGAAGAGTTAGAAATACTCTGGAGAAGAGCTAAAGCTCAATTAAAGCAACAGGAATTAACTTAAATGACCAATCAAAAAACAACTCCATCTCTTGAGAAAAGTTCTTCTTGGCAAGAGCAAACTCTAGAGACTTTTAAAGTTATTCTAATTTCCTCAATTTTAGCATTAGTTATTAGAGGTTTTATTGCTGAACCTCGCTATATTCCCTCTGACTCCATGTTACCGACACTCTCTCAGGGTGATCGTCTGGTTATAGAAAAAGTATCCTATCATTTGAACTCTCCTAAAACTGGAGATATAATAGTTTTTGATCCACCTGAACAACTTTTAAGAGTCGGTTATCAAAAAGAGCAAGCCTTTATTAAAAGAGTCATCGGAACCTCTGGAGATACGGTAGAAGTAAAACAGGGAAAAGTCTATCTCAATGGAGAATCTTTAGCAGAAGACTATATCCTAGAATCACCTAATTATCAATTGTCTTCTATTAAGGTGCCAGATGGACAACTCTTTGTGATGGGGGATAATCGCAATAATAGTAATGACTCTCATCTTTGGGGGTTTTTACCTGTTGAGAATGTCATCGGTAAAGCTGTCTTGCGCTTTTTTCCTTTCCAGAGGATCAGCCTTATCTAGTTCATAGTTAAACCTCAAAGTGCAGGTAACACAGCATGGCAGAATTCGTGTCCCTAAATGACCGAAGAGAGAGATTTCTATCTTCGGTCAGCCAATTGCCGGAAATATTTCTCGCTGTATGATAAAAAGAAGTGAAGGGAAAGTGTACTTTTTATGATCTAGATCTTATCCAGAGATCCCAAATCTGACACTTAGAACTCAAACACTCTAGTATGCTCTTTTTGTCAATATGGTTTAAGATGCGCTAACCCTGCTTATAATGTTAGTCATTGCGATAGGTAAAGATAGCTATGGATGGTATTTGTACCCTAGCCAATGATGTAATCTATGATCAACTAGTGGCTCTTTTAAATAGTATAGAGTCTATTTTAGGTGCAGATTTTCCGGTCTGCATCTATCCCTATGATCATCGAGTTGAGGAGATTAAGAAACACATCGCTAAACGTCCTAATGTCATCTTATTTGATGATCAGCAGATCATTGATAAGTGGGATAATTTTGCTAAAAGAGTTTGGGATACTCATCCGACTGCACGTGCAAAATGGGACAAGTCCGGTAGTAAGGGTTATCATCGCTTTGGAACACATAGGCGTTATTGTGCTTTTGATGGTCCTTTTGATCGCTTTATCTACATGGACGGGGATACTCTTTTAATGGGACCTGTAGAAGCTATTTTTCATAAACTAGAAGAACATGACTGTATAGTCTATGACTTTCAATATAAAGACCTTACTCATGTTTATGATGTTACTTCTAGGAAATTAAAACAGGTTTTTTCAGCAGAAAGACTATCTAGAGAAATCTTCTGTTCAGGGTTTTATGCTACTAAAAAAGAACTCTTTAAACCAGAAGAGAAAGAATGGTTAATTGAACAACTCCAAGCAGGAGAAGCAGAAATACTCTACCCGATGGCCCCAGATCAGACCATCATTAATTACATGATGATGCGCCCTAAGCATACCATCTATAACTTAGCACTAGAATTGCCTGCTAGTCAAAAAACCGGTTGTTGCGTTACCTCATCTCATTTTTTAGAAAAAGCACATATCTTATACGATAAAGATGTCCGATTAACCTATTTACACTATATTGGCATACCTTCTAGTATTTTTAAAAAAGTCTGTCAAGCAGAAGATATAGTATTTCCCTATCGAGATATCTTTTTAGACTATCGTTATCTAAAAGAACCTGAAAATCGGCCTACTTTTTCCCAAACTAATCAAACTGCCCCAAATTTCACACAACAACTTATCACAAAAGTCAAGCAAATTTTAGGAGCAAAATGATTATGAAAATACGTGATGTGCAGGTCTATCCATTAGCAGCAGGAACAAAAGTATTACGTTCTAGAACCTGGGAAAGATTGAAATTTGAAATAGAATATGGTTTACAAAGAGGAACAACAGCTAATTCTTATGTCATTCAAGGTAGTAAAACAGCCCTGATAGATTTACCAGGAGAGTCTTTTACAGTAGCCTTTTTAGAGGCATTTCAAGCAAGATTTAATCCCCTAAAAGTTGACTACATCATTATGAGTCACCTCAACCCTAACCGCTTTGTGACCTTAAAAGCTTTCCTGAAAATAGCACCACAAGCAATAGTAGTAATGTCTAATCCAGGTGCAATTTATTTACGTAATATTATCAGCGAAGAAGGGATAGAATTAGAACCTGAAATAATGATAATTAAAGGAGATGAATCTTTATATTTAGGCAAGGGACATCATTTAGAATTCATTCCAACACCTCTACCCCGTTGGCCAGATGAATTATGCAGTTATGATCCAAAAACAGAGATATTATTTACAGATAAACTATTTGGTGCTCATGTTTGCGATGATCAAGTTTTAGATGAAGGTTGGACTACTCATACTGAAGATAAGCGGTATTATTTTGACTGTTTAATGGCACCACAAGCACAACAAGTCGAAACAGCTTTAGAGAGAATAATCACTAAAGAAGCCAAAATGTACGCCCCAGGACATGGACCACTGGTTAAGTATGGTTTAACAGATTTAACTAGGGATTATACTCAATGGGTTAAGTCCCAGAAAAAACAAGAAGTAACCGTAGCTTTAGTATATGCCTCAGCTTATGGTAACACGACAATTCTAGGTCAAGCTATCGCTAGAGGAATTACCAAAACAGGAGTAGGAGTAGAGTTTATCAATGCAGAAGCAGCAGATCCTGAAGACATAAAAAGTACTATTAGTAAATGTGCGGGTTTTATCTTCGGTTCGCCTACTTTAGCAGGTCATGTTCCTACCCCTATACAGACAGCTTTGGGGATAACTTTAGCTAATGCAGATAAGAATAAAATAGTCGGGGTCTTTGGATCTTATGGCTGGAGTGGAGAAGCAATAGACCTACTAGAGAGTAAATTTAAAGATGCTGGGTATCGCTTCGGGTTTGAGACGATACGCGTTAAATTTAAACCCGATGAAGCTATCTTAAAAAGCTGCGAGGAAGCAGGTACAGACTTTGCACAATCTCTCAAAAAAATGCAAAGGACTCGTAAACCGAAAGCTTCTCTCAATGAGTC
>CASBQB010000376.1 GCA_949127655.1 Chroococcales cyanobacterium PMM_0086
GATAACTATTAGGAGCATCCGTTGGGGGGTTAGGTCTAGAGTCCTTAACGGAGTCAAACTTTAGACGCTCGGATCTTGTTTAGAGATTAGGCAGCAACAGTAGCGGCTTTACGAGCAAAGGGTACAATGTTATTAGCATTTATATTTATTTTTGAGTCCGGTATTCACAAGAGAAGACTCACTCTTGACCTGTATCACGGGAAAGTGTTCGCCAACCTGTCGAAACCGTTACGGCCCCTTGGTTATTCTTTTACTATAGTAGATTTTGCTTAGAATGACAAGGGGTTTAGAATTTTTTTTAAGAATTACTAAACTTTTTTGGGAATTTCCGAATTAACATCATCAATAACTGCAACAAGCAATACAATGGATTTTTAAAAGTGTCGAATGAGTGCACTAGGTAGTATTTTTAATCAATACCTCAAACACTGTCATTAAGCAACTGTTACAACTGTACACCTTAAAAAGCTTACAGAGAGTTATTTACGGGTATGGAGGTTAGCGGACTCGAACCGCTGACATCCTGCTTGCAAAGCAGGCGCTCTACCAACTGAGCTAAACCCCCTCGTTACCCACCTTTGCTATTATACACATAGATAACTTAAATAATCAAGTTTTTTCCTAGTTTTTTTGTTATGCCTGAAATTGTGGTAGCAACGTTCTATAAATTTGTCACTTTGACCGATGCAGCCGAGAAAACAGCGGCTATTTCAGACTATTGCCAACAGAAGGAGGTTTTAGGTAGTATCTTAATTGCCTCTGAAGGTATCAATGGCACAATTGCTGGTAACCATGAAAATATTCAAGCAGTCTTGGCTTTTTTGCGCTCAGACTCTCGTTTGACTAGTTTAGAACATAGAGAGTCAATGACTGCTGAACTACCCTTTAAACGCTTAAAAGTCAGGCTGAAAAAAGAGATAGTGACTTTTGGAGTAGAACAAGTCAATCCGTTAGAGCAAGTCGGTACTTATGTTCAAGCTAAAGATTGGAATGAATTAATAGAAGATCCAGCAGTTTTGGTGATTGACACTCGCAATCATTATGAGGTGGAAATAGGTACATTCAAAGGTGCAGTTAACCCAGAAACTGAATCTTTTGGGGAGTTTCCAGAGTATGTGAGGAATAATTTAGATCTCCAACGTCATAAGAAAGTAGCTATGTTTTGCACAGGAGGGATCAGATGTGAAAAAGCATCTGCTTTCATGCTCAAAGAAGGCTTTGAGGAGGTCTATCATCTTAAAGGAGGTATTTTAGAGTATTTACGAGAGATACCAGTCCAAGAGAGTCTTTGGGAGGGGGAATGTTTTGTCTTTGATGAACGGGTTGCTGTTAAAGAGGGGTTAGAGGAGGGGTCATCCTCTATGTGTTACGCTTGTGGGTATCCTATGCGACCCCAAGAGACTGAATGTGACTATTGTCTAAAGCTTAAGGGCCAAAGTCAACCCGTCAGCAATAGGGAGAACACTTAGAAAAATCCGATTATCTTGAGAGAGTTTTTGATTAAAAAGACGAATTGCTTGAGTTCTAGTATCTTGAACTTGCTGATCGATAACTTGACCATTCCAAAGTACATTATCAATAGCAATTAGGCCACCCTGACGAATGAGGGTTAAACATTTTTCATAGTAAATATCATAATTGCTTTTATCAGCATCAATAAAGGCAAAATCAAAAGATGCTGATTGTCCTTCTGCTATGAGTTGATCTAAAGTATCTAAAGCTGGTGCTATATAGAGGTTTATTTTATGTTCTATTTTTGCTTTCTGCCAATACCGACGGGCGATCTCTGTAAATTCCTCACTGATATCTAAGGCGATTACTTTTCCTTCTGGTGGCAATGCTAAAGCGACAACTAGACTACTATAGCCTGTAAAAACACCAATTTCTAGAGTTTTCTTCGCTCCTAAAAGTTGTATTAGTAAGGCTAGAAACTGTCCCTGTTCTGGGGATATTTGCATCGTAGCCATTGGATGTTCTGCTGTTTCTTTCCGCAGTTGAGTTAATATTTCAGGCTCTCTAAGAGAGATAGAGAGAAGATACTGATAGAGATTTTCATCTAGTCCAAGGCTTTTTATGGTCATGCTGAGTAAGTAGATAATGCTATAATTCTGACATATTACTTACTCTAAATTATAAGAGAAACTTCGTTCCACAAGGGCGGCGACAATTTTAGGAATGATTACTATTACCTTGGGTTTAGGTGCAGGTGAGGAATAATTGAGAGGATGCACATTATTACTCGTAAGCGTTTAAATGAATTTGCCCAAAGATATCCAGAAAGTAAGTCAGCTTTAATCCAATGGTATCAACTGATGAAACAAGGAGAATTTAACTCTCTTGCTGAATTAAGACAAGTTTTTGCCACGGCTGATAAATTAGGTAAGCTAACGGTATTTAACATAGGGGGTAATAAAATCAGACTCATTGCTGCTACAGGGTAAGCGCAAGAAATTTTGGCTCTCCCGATCCCGGTATGTAAAACTAACTAGCAAAATGCCAAGTTAAGAAGCATCTAAGTTGAAAATTTTGGGTAGCAATTTAAGACGGGACAGAATGCAGCGTAAGGGTTTTGGGGTTATGAGTTTTTTTAGACTGTCTAGGTCTAGGTAACTCACCCATATTTTGAACAACTGATTCAAATAAATCAGGAAAGGGTTGAGGACAGCTTAAAAATACTTAACTAATTTTTATTAAAGCTACTCATAAGCTAAGCTATAATGATAGCATGAGTAAGTTAACTATTTCAGAAGCAGCTAAATTAAAGGGA